>NZ_QUIO01000020.1:0-80369 GCF_003480145.1 Ruminococcus sp. AM42-11
TGGACTTGCCCGAATAACCGCCCGACCTATCCGACACAATGCGCAAGTGCCGGATAGGAACGGCAAAATTTTTTACACTTCTATTACTTCTTTATCGCACATCAGTAAAATCCCAGGGAATTAAACAGCTGATGAGCGGTGGTGGTGTTATCCTGATCGGAACACAGCTGATCCCGCTTCTGAGTGGATTATTTGGTTAAGAGAAAGGAGTAGAGATCCATGTTCAGTCAGATTTTTGATGCGATTGAGGAATGGATGAGGGAACTCTTAACCGGGATGATCACTTCCAACCTGGACACGATGTTTACTGATGTCAATCAAAAGACTGGTGAGATCGCTACCCAGGTTGGACAGACCCCGCAAGGGTGGAACGGCAGCATATTCAGTATGATCCGGAACTTATCGGATTCCGTGATCATGCCGATCGCAGGTATTATTATCACACTCGTACTCTGCTACGAATTGATTTCTATGCTGACCGAGCGCAACAACATGCATGATATTGATACCTGGATGTTTTTCAAGTACTTCGTAAAAATGTGGATCGCTGTATATCTGGTGAGTAACACATTTACGATCACAATGGCGGTATTCGATGTGGGCCAGCACGTAGTTAATTCTGCGGCCGGTGTTATCAGCGGAAGTACCGCCATTGATATTTCTTCGGCATTGACGGATCTTTCCGCAACCCTGGAAAGTATGGAAATCGGAGAACTTGTTGTATTGGCGCTGGAAACCCTTATCGCTGGCTTCTGTATGAGAATCCTGTCTGTACTGATCACAGTGATCATGTATGGACGTATGATAGAGATTTACCTATATACCTCAGTTGCGCCGATTCCATTCGCAACTATGAGTAACAGAGAATGGGGACAGATCGGCACGAATTATTTCAGAGGACTCTTTGCCCTGGCTTTCCAGGCATTTCTGATGATGGTATGCGTTGCAATCTATGCAGTGCTTGTTGCAGGTATCCAGTATTCAGATAATCTGAGTTCTTCATTATTTGGCGTTATGGCTTATACGGTGATCTTATGTTACAGCCTCTTTAAGACAGCATCATTAAGTAAGTCGATATTTAACGCGCACTAATTTACAGGAAGGAGTGAAAATCATGGCATATGTCAGCGTACCGAAAGACTTAACGAAGGTAAAAAATAAAGTAGCATTTAACCTGACCAAAAGACAGCTGATCTGTATTGGGATTGGTGCTGCAATGGGAATTCCAAGCTATTTCCTCTTGCGTAATGTGATGGGAAACAGTAATGCAGCAACAGTCATGGTGCTTTTGATGTTACCGGCATTTTTATTTGCCATGTACGAAAAAGACGGGATGCATCTGGAAGATGTTCTGATGCATATGATCAGGGTGAAGTTTCCTCGTTCACCCGTTAGAAAATATGAAACTGAAAACTATTATGAGACAGATCCGGAACAGATCAGACAGTCTCCGGATACAGGAAAACCGAAAGGAGGAAAAACGGTTGCGAAAAAAGAAAAATAAGAAAACTGTCGCAGATACCGGATACAAAAAAGTAGACAGAAAAGAGAAAAAGAAAAAAGAAAAGCAGGAAGAGAAACGCAGGCAGAAAAAACTGTCCGTCCAGCAGTCGATCGCTTATAAGGAAATGGGAAGAGATGGAATCTGCAGGGTACAGGGAAAAACGTATTCTAAGTGTATCCGCTTTTATGACATCAACTACCAGCTGGCTCAGAATGAAGATAAAAATGCAATCTTTGAAAACTGGTGTGATTTCCTCAATTACTTTGATGCCAGTATCCATTTTCAGCTGAGCTTTATCAATCATAAGAGCAGCATGAAGGAGTTTGAGCAGGTGATCCAGATCCGGCCACAGGAGGATGCTTTTGATGATGTTCGCATGGAATATGCAAAGATGTTGAAACAGCAGCTGGCGAAAGGAAATAATGGACTGGTGAAATCAAAATATATCACCTTTTCCATCGAAGCAGATAATATCCGGGAAGCAAAGCCAAAGCTGGAACGTATTGAATCAGATATCCTGAACAACTTCAAGATCCTTGGAGTTCCGGCATATCCGCTGAATGGCGTGGAACGTCTTCAGATACTGTATGAGACTTTCAATCCGGATATCATGACAGACTTCCAGTTTGATTATGGTTCCATGATCCGGACAGGACTCAATACAAAGGATTATGTGGCACCGACCAGTTTTGTATTCCGAGACAGAAATACGTTCCAGATGGGAAATACTATCGGGGCTGTCTCTTATCTGCAGATCCTGGCACCGGAGCTTACGGATAAGATGCTGGCAGAATTTCTGGATATCGATAAGAACCTGATCGTCAACCTGCATGTCCAGTCTGTGGATCAGATGAAGGCAATCAAGCTGGTAAAAAGCAAAGTGACGGATATCAACCGTATGAAAATCGAAGAACAGAAAAAAGCAGTCCGGGCCGGATACGATATGGATATCATTCCATCGGATCTGAACACGTATGGCGGAGAAGCTAAGCGTCTGTTAGAAGACCTGCAGTCACGAAATGAGCGTATGTTCCTTGTAACAGCGCTCTTTTTAAATACAGCAAAGACCAAACAGGCACTGAACAATGCCATCTTCCAGACTGCCGGAATTGCACAGAAATACAACTGTGTACTGAAACGTCTGGACTATCAGCAGGAAGAAGGACTGATGAGCAGTGTTCCGCTGGGAGTCAATCATATCCCCATCAAACGTGCACTGACCACGACCAGCACTGCTATCTTCGTACCGTTTACCACTCAGGAACTTTTTATGGCAGGAGAATCCCTGTATTACGGATTAAATGCACTCAGCAACAACATGATTATGGTGGATCGTAAAAAGCTGAAAAACCCGAATGGACTAATCCTTGGTACACCTGGATCCGGTAAATCCTTTGCTGCAAAAAGAGAAATCACCAACGCGTTCTTTGTCACGAAGGATGACATTATCATCGGAGATCCGGAGGGTGAGTATTATCACTGGTCCATGCACTTGGCGGACAGGTCGTACACATTTCACCAACCAGTAAGGATTATATCAATCCGATGGATATCAATATGGATTATTCCGATGATGACAATCCACTTGGAGTGAAATCCGATTTTGTCCTGTCTTTATGCGAGCTGATCATGGGAAGCAGGGATGGAATTGAAGCAGAGGAAAAATCAGTGATCGACCGCTGTCTTCCACTGGTGTATCAGAAGTACTTTGCAGATCCAAAACCGGAAAACATGCCGGTCCTCGGTGACCTGTATGACTGCCTCAGAAAGCAGAAAGAACCACAGGCCCAGAGAATTGCAACAGCACTGGAAATCTATGTAAATGGATCACTGAAAGTATTCAACCATAGAACCAATGTGGAACTGAATAATCGAATTGTCTGTTTTGATATCAAAGAGCTTGGAAAGCAGCTGAAGAAAATCGGAATGCTCATCGTCCAGGATCAGGTATGGAACAGAGTTACGATCAACCGTGGCATCAAATCCACCAGGTACTACATCGATGAGTTCCACCTTCTGCTCAAAGAAGAACAGACAGCAGCTTATTCCGTAGAAATCTGGAAGAGATTCCGTAAATGGGGAGGTGTACCGACTGGTATCACTCAGAACATTAAGGATCTTCTTGCCAGCAGGGAGATTGAAAATATCTTTGAGAACAGTGATTTTATCCTGATGCTGAACCAGGCTGCAGGTGACAGACAGATCCTTGCAAAACAGCTGAATATTTCCCCATATCAGTTGTCTTATGTGACGAATTCCGGGGAAGGTGAAGGACTTCTTTTCTATGGAACAACGATCATTCCATTTAAGGATAAGTTCGATAAGACATTGAAATTATATGGTCTGATGACCACGAAGCCCGAGGAAACATTGAAACGAGATAAAGAAATGAGGGATGCAAATGAAGGAAATCGATAAGATCCGAATCAAGCAGTGGAATCAGGACAATCCTTACATTCAGATGAAAAATCTGGAAAATGTGCAGCCAGGATACCGTGTTCATACAGTCAATGATGATCATCATCTGTATGAACTTCCGCTGGAAACACAGAACATTATCCTTGACTGGGTATTCTGGAATTTTTATCCGGCACAGAAAATCTATCCGTATCTTACCAGTGATGATCTGAAAGAAGTTCTGTATAAACGTACCCAGATCCATCTGCACAACAATCAGTTCAAGGAGGCTATGCTGATCAATGGTTTCTGGCCGAGAGATCCGAGTGAATTGAACTGGGTATTTCATATTCAGGCGAGCTCTCCGGCAATCAGGACACAGGCAGATGGTTATCCTGGTATCCCGATTATAGGACGCCAGGAACTGAATGAGTACAGAAAGAAAAGTTGTGCCAGGAGGTGATGACCTATAGCTGGAAAAGAATTTAAAGGCAAAGATAAAAAGGTCGCAAAGATGACCAGAGATGGTCTGACAGAAGAAAATCTCCATGATGGTAGTGTAAAAGATATCAGTCACAGGAGCCGTGGGCGACCGGAAACTAAAGAAGAATTTGTTCCTGAACGGGAACGAAAAAAGGCTGAAAATGAAGATACAAAATCGGGAAAAGGAAAACGACTGCAGATGGAGAAAGTCCGTAAATCTTCTGTCCGGCAGGAAGCTGTTGAGGATACAGTTGAAGTTACACCGGAAGAAAAAGTATCCGGATATCGAAAGAAACTGCATCGTTATGAAAAAATCCCGGATGATGATAATAATCTGAACAGCCAAAAGAAATCCATTCGGAAGAAACAGTTGCAAAAACAGATGACCAAAGAACAGGCAAAAGCTGGAAGATTATCTTTTGATGATGAAGGAAATCAGATGGTGAAAGGTGCTGGCATGAAACCGGGAGGGACAGCCGGGAAATACATTGCTACACAAGCTGTTATATCTGGCATGAAAGCAGTCTCTTCCGAAGAGGAAGAAACAGATGAAAATGCAGGTGTGGAAAGTGCCAGACTTGTAGAGCGTGAAACAGAAGATGCGTTACGTGGTCTGCGTCATGCTCAGATCCGCAGCAAACGGACGGATGTGAAAACCCATCGCAGAGGTTATCGTGAGGCTACCGTAGAAAAGAAACTGAAATTTGGTTCTGCAGAAAGTATGGAAGGAGTCAAGAATGCAGAAACGGTAAAGAAAGCCGAACAAAAGAGACATTTCTATAACCGCTTCTTCCAGAAAAAACGATATAAGGATGCTTACCGGGCAGCCAGAGCCGGAAAATCCGCTGGCAGTCTGGGTGGAGCAACAACCATTGCCGGTGTCGAGAACATGACGGTAAAAGCAAAGATCGCCTTGAAAGAGATCATAAAGCGTAATCGTGCCATGTTCGCAGGCATCGGTATTTTTGCGCTTCTTTTTCTTGTCATAGCGGTATCTCTGGGGAGCTGCAGTGCTTCTATCGAGGGTGCTGGATCTGTGATCGGTATTACAACGTATCCAAGTTCAGACGAGGATATTTATGCTGCCGAAAACAGATATGCTGCTTTGGAAAGTGCCTTGAATCAGCAGATCAATGAGATGGAACGAAGACATCCAAATTATGACGAGTATCAGTACAACATTGCTGAGATTGGTCATAATCCATATCATCTTATCTCGTATCTTACTGCAAAATATGGAGACTGGACGTACTCAGATGTTGAAAACGAGCTGCAAGCACTTTTTGAAGCACAATATCATCTGAATACGGAAGGTCGAACAGAAACGGTGACAGAAACCAGAAATGTTCGAGTCGGAGAATCATTAGGACAGGTAGTGACCAGCGGATATTGTAACTGTCGAATCTGTTGTGGTGTATGGTCCGGAGGTCCAACTGCTAGTGGTGCATATCCAACTGCAAACCATACCATTGCTGTAGATGCTTCCAATCCATTTGTGCCGATTGGCACTAAGGTAGTAATGAATGGTGTGGAATACACAGTTGAGGATACCGGAGCCTTTGCACGATATGGTGTGCAGTTTGACGTTTACTATGATAACCATGCTGCCGCTTCTGCTCATGGACATCAGACCTGGGAAGCCTATATCGCAGATGACAATGGCAGTCAGGAAGTAACGGTTACCAGTACAAGCACTAAGAAGATTCTATATGTGACACTGACAAATGGAAGCTTTGACGCTGTGGCAAGAGCCAATCTGAATGCGGAGCAGCTGATCATCTATAATGCATTAAATACGACCTATGGAAACAGAAATTATCTGTGGGATGTAAACAATGTGACCAGTGGATCAGGCGGTAATGGAATGAGTTATGAGATTCCACCGGAAGCACTGCAGGATGAAGAATTTGCCCGGATGATCCGAGAAGCAGAAAAATATCTGGGAGTACCTTATGTATGGGGTGGCTACTCTCCATCTGGATTTGACTGCTCAGGTTTCGTATCCTATGTCATTAACCATTGTGGTAATGGCTGGAACTATGGACGGTTGACCGCAGAAGGATTAAGAGGCGTATGTACTTATGTATCACCGGGAGAAGCAAAACCAGGAGATCTGATTTTCTTCCAGGGAACGTATAACACATCCGGTGCAAGCCATGTGGGTATCTATGTCGGTAACAATATGATGATCCATTGCGGGGATCCGATCCATTACTCAAATATCAGCACATCCTACTGGCAGCAACATTTCATGTGCTTTGGAAGACTGCCATAAAGGGGTGAACGAAGGGAGGTGAAAGTTTGAATAAAAAGATTAAAAAATATCTGGATGAGATTGTCAAGACAGAGAAAAAGATCGCGGATCTGCAGCAATATCTTAGGGGTGTCCAGGCTGCATTAAAGCAGGAAGAGGACAATGAGATGATCAGGTGCATTCGTGGTATGAAGATGGATAATGATCAGTTATATGATCTTTTGGATGGTATCCAGAGTGGAACAGTTAAATTTCAGGTAAGCAGGGAGTCTGACGAAGAAGGTTCAGGCTCCTTTGTATTCACAGAAAAAAATAAGGAGGAAAATCAGAATGGTGAAATGGAAGAAAATGAATAAGAAAATGGCAGGACTGTTGTTGGGAGTCATGATGCTTTTTACAGCATCAACCACAGCATTTGCCTATGTGGATGAATCAGCAGAGGCATCCAAAGTAGAGACAACTCAGACAGAGCAGTCAACAGACAAAGAAGAGAAAAAAGATGACAAAAAGGATGAGGTGGCAAGTACAAGTGAGGTGCTGCCGGAAGATGGAACAGACAAGGGAACTGCCTTTACGACACCAGGAAATGGCGAAGTCAAGGATGACATTACCGATGATTCCACAAAGGAATTTCTTACGGTTACAACGAAGAATAATAACACTTTCTATATCGTGATCGACCGCAGTGCCACATCCCAGAATGTCTATATGTTATCCCAGATTGATGAGAATGATCTGTCTGAATTTCTGGATAAAGACAGCACTTCTACTGTCGTAACACCACAGCCGGATACATCAAAGGTAGTGTTGGATGAAACAAATAATGAGGATGTAGACAAGGAAGCTACCGTTGATCCGGAGAAAACAGCATCTACCAAAACCAATATGGGTGCAATGGCAACAATCCTGATTTTGGCTCTCGGCGGTGTGGCAGCTTACTACTACTTCAAGATCTATAAACCTAAAAAAGAGGAAGATGAGGATGATCAGCCGGAAGGTTTGGAAACAGGTGGACTGGAAGAAGTTCCGGATGAGGAAGAGTCTGAAGACGAAGATTTTGAAGAAAATGAAAAATAAATAACTTTTTTAGCGGAGGGGGCTGTAAAACATGCTCTCTCCGTTTCGTTATATGAAGGAGGTAATACATCATGTATTTAGTAATTGCAGAAAAACCAAGTGTATCAAGAGCAATCGCAGAAGTGATTGGAGCACAGGAACGAGAAGACGGATATTTAAGAGGAACCGACTGTATGGTCAGCTGGTGCTTCGGACATCTGGTCGAGTATGTTTCACCGGATGTCTACGATGAGAAATTTAGCCAGTGGAGATATGAAGATCTCCCGATCATCCCGAAAGACTGGAAAGTTACAGTCTCAGAAGATAAGAAAGATCAGTTCTATATCTTAAAAAGACTGCTCAACAGTCCGGAAATTGAATACGTCGTAAATGCCTGTGATGCCGGACGTGAAGGAGAATTAATCTTCAAACATGTCTATGACTTATCCGGAAGTAAAAAGCCGGTGAAACGATTATGGATCAGTTCTCTGGAAGATTCCGCAATCTTTGATGGAATGCAGCATCTGAGATCCGCAGAGGAATACCGACATCTGGCCGAAGCTGCTGTATGCCGTTCTCAGGCTGACTGGCTGGTAGGAATGAATGCAACCAGAGCTTACACCACAAAGTACTTCAAAAAGCTGACCGTTGGAAGGGTTCAGACACCGACACTTGCCATGTTGGTGGAACGTGCCGGACAGATCAGCAATTTCCAAAAAGAAAAGTATTTCAATGTGGAACTGGATTGTGACGGAATTCCGGCAGTAAAGTCAAAGATCTTTGATCCGGATGAGGCGGAACAGTTAAGAAGCAGATGCCAGGGAAGTGAAGCTATTGTCACTGCTGTAAAAGAAGCCGAAAAGAAAGTAAAAGCCCCAAAGCTTTATGATCTGACCACACTGCAGAGAGAAGCAAACCGTATCTATGGAATGACAGCCAAACAGACATTAGATACCGCCCAGAGCCTGTACGAAAAGAAGCTGATCACTTATCCAAGAACGGACAGTCAGTATCTGACCGAAGATATGGAGCAGACCGCAAGAAATGTGGTACGTCAGATTTATGAGAAATATCAGCTGACAGGTCCTTTCGATCAGCCGGAACAGCCAGATGTGAAGAAAGTCATGAATAACAGCAAAGTGACAGATCACCATGCAATCATCCCAACGATGGAACTTACATCCTGCCATATGGATGAACTGAAATCCTGGGAAGAAAAGATTCTGTTTCTGATCGCAGTCCATACGGTCATGGCAATGAGTAAAGATCACATTTACCAGGAAACAGAGATTGAAGTGGAATGCCAGGGAGAAGTCTTCAAGACAAAAGGAAAAACTGTCCTGCAGGATGGATGGAAAATCTTTGAAAACTGCTTCAAAAATAAGGACCGCATGGCAATAGCAGATCCAGATCAAGAAATGAAAGAGAGGATTCCGAAAGTAACCAAAGGACAGACTTTCTATGCTGTAGCTGCAGAAAAGACAGAACATTTCACATCACCGCCAAAACCATACAGTGAAGATACGCTCCTTGCGGCAATGGAAACTGCTGGAAATAAGGAATTCGATGAAGATACAGAAAAGAAAGGATTAGGAACTCCGGCAACAAGAGCCGGTATCATCGAAAAACTGATCTATTCCCAGTATGCCACCCGAAAAGGAAAACAGATCATTCCAACAGATGATGGAAAAGTCCTTGTTGAGATTCTTCCAGACTTCCTGAAATCTGCAAGTATGACTGCAGAATGGGAAAATCAGCTGCTCTTGATGGAGCATGGAGAAATTGCACCGGAACAGTTTATGACTGGGATCAAAAATATGCTCACCATGATGCTGAATGGATGTGATGCGATCTCCGAAGAAGAAACAAGAAGATTTCAGACCAGAGAAAGCATTGGAACCTGTCCGGTATGCGGCAGCCTGGTATACGAAAGCAAGACCAACTTCTATTGCAGCAACCACGATTGCCACTTTGCTCTCTGGAAAGATAACCGCTATCTGCAAAGCATGGAAAAAACCATGGATAAAAAGATGGCTGCAGAACTTCTGAAAAACGGAAGTGTGCATGTAAAAGACCTGTATTCCAAAAAGAAGAATATGTACTTTGAGGCAGATCTTCTTATGGATGCAGATGAAACCGGAAGGGTGAATTTCTCTTTATCCTTCCCACAAAAGAAACCAAAAAACAAAAGCAAAAAGAAATAAGAAAACAGATTAGAGGAGGAAACGAAAAATGAATTTTAATGAATTTGTAAATGAAGTAAAGGACAATATCAAACTCTTTTTACCAAGGGATTATGAGAATGCAGAGGTATCAACGATGGAGTGTCATAAACTGAACCGTGCCTATACGGGACTGATGGTGAGAAAAGAAGGTGAGATGCTTACCCCGACGATCAATCTTAACCGGCTGTATGAAGCATATAAAGCACAGCCTGGCGTAACAATGGAAACTGTATGCAGAAAGATTGCAGATATAGTTATTGAGGCACCGATACAGGTTGATCTGAAAGCTATTTTAAACTATGAAGATGTGAAGGACAAGCTGTTTATCCGTGTGTCATCAGCCGAAGCAAATAAGGAAGTCCTCGAAATTGTGCCACACCAGTTAAAGGAAGATCTTGCAATTACCTATCATGTGGCAGTAGGCAAGAATCAGGATGGATTAAGTTCCATGCTGATTACAAATGAAATGATGAAGGAATATGGAGTGACACAGGAGCAGATTCATGAAGACGCTATGAAAAGTTCACCGCGTGTCATGGTCCCAGAGGTATCAAGTATAGGTGTACTGATAGATGAAATATATCAGAAAAATATTCTCATGCTGACACCAGATGAACGTGAAATGCTGCTAGAAACATTGCAGGAGTCAAGCGAGATGCCGACATTCTTTGTTGTTACGAATACAGAAAGAATTGATGGAGCCGGTGTGATCTTTTATCCGGAATTCATGGATAACATGGGGGAACTTCTGGGAAATGATTTCTTCATTTTGCCATCATCCATCCATCAAATGCTGATCTTGCCGGATGACGGTCAAGTGGATGCGGAAATGTTAAGAGATATGGTAAAAGAAGTTAATGCCACTCAGGTAGCACCAGCAGAACGCCTTACCAATGATGTATATCACTTTGACACAAAGGATCACGTCTTTGAAAAGGCAGACAGGTTCACAGAACGTCAGAAAGAAAAAGAAGCGCAGGTTGCAAAAACAGAGAAAGTTGGAAAAGAACAGCCGGATCAGAAACCGAAAACAAAGAAGCACGATATGGAACTCTAATAAAAAATAATCATCTCATCAACTAATAAAAAGCCCTGCGGCATAAGCACAATGTCGTAGGGCGTTTTTGGAAAGGAGTATTATGACAGAACAAAAAAAAACTACTACTATTCCACTGCCGGTCCAGGGAAAAGATATGGACAGCATTATGCAGTCACTGGAATCCGGTGTGGAAGAACTTTTTACAAGTAACCGCTATCAGGAATTTCTTAAAACCATGGCAAAGTTTCACAATTATTCCTTTAATAATACAATGCTGATCGCCATGCAACGACCGGATGCCACACTTGTTACCAGTTACAAAAACTGGCAGTCCATGGGTAGACAGGTCATGAAAGGGGAAAAAGGAATTACAATCATTGCACCGGCACCATATAAGAAAATGAAGGAAAAAGAGGTTCTGGATGAAAATCAGCGACCAATCATGGGAACTGATGGAAAACCTAAGACTGAAAAAGTGGAAGTTACAGTTCCACATTTTAAAGCAGTTACCGTCTTTGATATTGCTCAGACATCCGGGGAACCAATCCAGACACTAGCACCGGAATTACTGACTGCAGCTGTACAGGATTTTGATTCTTTCATGCAGGCTATTCAGAAAATATCCCCAGTGCCGATTCGATTCGATGAGATCGATGGCAATGCCAATGGATATTATCACAATGCAGACAAGGAAATCGTGATCAAAAAAGGGCTCAGTGAAAGTCAGACCTTAAAGACTACTATTCATGAAACAGCCCATGCTAAACTGCATGACAAGGAAATCATGGAAAGCCTGGGTGTAGAAAAAGACCGTCTGACAAAAGAGGTTGAAGCAGAATCCGTTGCTTACTGTGTGTGTTCTTCCTTTGGTTTGGATACATCGGATTACAGTTTTCCTTATATTGCAGGTTGGAGCAGCAGCCGGGAAATGAAGGAAATGAAAGCATCTATGGATGTGATCCGCAAGACAGCCGGTGAAATGATCGATCAGCTTACAGAAGAACTGGAAATCATTCTTGAAGAAAAACAAAAAACAGAATTACATGAAAAATACGGCATTCTGGTAGATGCACTGGAAGCAGCCGGATACCGCTATGATTATCGGGAAAGCAAACCGGGACATATTGTACTGGCACCGGATGGGACACATGAAATTGCTGGGTATTTGCAGTTTGAATCATGGGAAGATATCAAAGATTGGCTGGAAGATACGATTGCAGAAGGAACGGATATTTCGGAAAGAGTTGATCGGGCTTTGTATCCATTTAAGTTTGATTATACCCTAGAGGAAGAAATGTTCAGAGGGAATGGTGACCGCTATGCGATTTACCATGTGGATGAAGGCACACCGGGAAAACAACATTTATTTATGAATATGACAATGGTCAAAGAAGATGGCATTACAATCGATGCGGACAATTATAAATGTGTCTATTCTGGCAGATTACATGAAAATGAAAAGCTGGATGATTTGTACGCTATGTTCAACGATAATCCACCGGCAGATTATAAAGCACATTCTATGTCGGTCAGTGATGTTATCATTACAAACCGTGGTGGGGATATGCAGGCATATTACGTGGATCGATTTGGATTTGCAGAACTTCCAGACTTTGCAGCACAAAGAGAAAAAATACTCGATATTGTCCCGGAAATAGAAAATGTGGATTATGAAAATGATCTTACATGTATCAGCTTTTATGCGGCTGAATGTGCTGAATTTCCTGTAATGGGTGAAGTACATTATGACCTGACATTACCAGAAGCCTTGGAAGCTTATGAGAAAATCCCATCAGAACGTATGCATGGACTGAAATGTGTTGGCTTTGATCTGAAAGACGGAAGTGATTATGAAGGAATGCAGAGTCTGATGATTGAAGGAAAAATACAGAAAGAATTTTTGAATTCGATTCCTGGATTTAGAGAAAATTCTTATGTGCAAAATGCAATCAGTCGTGTGGAAAAATACTTGGAAGAAAGACATCCAAATGTGGAAAATCCTCTGGAATCCAATAAGAAAGTGGATAACGAAAAAAATATAAGCGAAGAAAAAAACGAGAAGGAGCTGAATATACAGATGAAACCAATACCGAAAAAGAAAAGGGGGGAAATGAGCCTATGAGAAATGTAAACCTGGAAGAAAACGAACTGACTATTACTGCTATCTTCCAGCAGCACACAAAGGAAGAAACAATCCAAACACTGAAAGAAGCTTTGGAAGTTTTGGAACAGGAAGAAAGTGATTCTGAGAATGATGAAATAATTGAGATCATCAATTCTACAGTTGGAAAATTACAGCAGATCGAAGACAAATACTACTATTCTCTGGATCTGAATTATTATCTGAATAACTTGGAGGACGATGCCTATGAAGCTTAATCAATTTGCAGTCTACCGAGTAGATCAGCAGACAGCAGGAAAAGCACTGTGGCATCTGCCATATCAAGAAGCAAGACAGCAGAATGTGTCGATTACTGTCGAAAATTACCGAGTAATCTCGATTCATGAAATGCAGGAAGAAGAAAAAGTCGCTGACATCTGGAAACGAATGAAAAAGCAATGCGAAGTCAGTGACGTACTTGTACTGAACAGGGATGGAGAAATCAACTGCTACTATGTAGATGAGAACTATCCACAGTATCTGGCCGGATTCATTCGTATCAATACATCGGGCGCACTGATCACTATGGAGACTGAGAATTATCAAATTGACGGAAAAAAAGGGAACTGGATTGCAACAGACACCATCATCATCAACGGGAAACAGTTTTATCTGATGGAGCATCAAGTATACCGGGATCAGGCTCAAGGTGTTATCCTGGATGCCTATGGAAAAATGGTTGTCGAAGAATGTAAGAAATTCGACGAAAAAACAAAACAAAAGATCCATAATTACATTCAACAGCAGGCACCGCTAAATTCAGTCGAACAGTTAAAACAAGATGGTAAAATCCGTCTGGAACATTACCAGAAGTTCTACCAGAACGGCACTTATGAACGAAGCAGAGAATCCGGTACCGAAGCCAATTATGATATGGTGGACGGTCTGGTAAATAATCAGAAGAAGAATCCAGAAAAGATCTCTAATGCCCGCAGCAACAAACAGACTCCCAGAAATCAACAGGATGGCAAACCTAAGAAACGAAGATCCGTGATTAAACGACTGCATCAGAAACAGATTGCTATTGCTCGTCGGTCCGGAAAGCCGATACCAAAGTACCTGGATCAGGAAATGGAAAGAAAGCGGGGGTAGAATATGCGAAGGTTAAAGTGTGAAAAAGAAACGATTATTCTGACCAATGAAGATGACGGATTCTATGATGTGTATACCTTCAATCAGAGCTTGCAGAAACGGTTGAGATCCTTTGCTGAGAAGTGTCCGGATGATTGCTGGTTGAAAGGAGCTTCGGAAGATGGCAGTGAAACGTATATGATCAGAAAGGGACGGTTATCATTGAATTTAAGACCACCCTATTCCAAGGATAGGATTCATAAAGCAACCGAACGAATTATTGAAGAACAGAAAGAACAATCAAAGGATTCATAGAATGCGATTTAAGAGAAAAAAGCCTCATGACCATGAGGAAAAATGAAAGCAAAATACGTTAGTTGATAAAGTGTATAGGCTCAAAAGGGAAAGTGCCCTTTTGGGCCTTTTTAATTTAAAATAGTTCTAAAGAACAAGTTAACAATCTGTAGATTCTGTATGTTTTAAAGATCAATCGTTATACTAGTTTTAGACCGAATTATCGTTCTAAAGGAGGTGTCACAATGGATTTAAAGGCGGTTGGTCAGAGAATAAAAGCTGCAAGGGAAGCTAAGAATCTTACACAAGAAGAATTGGCAGCACTGGTAAGCTTAAGTCCAACTCATGTAAGTGTTATAGAGAGAGGACTGAAAGTAACAAAACTTGATACCTTTATTGCGATTGCAAATGCATTAGATGTTTCAGCAGATACACTATTGATTGATGTTGTGACACATTCGGTTACTGGCGTTACGAATGAATTATCTGAAATGATAGAGAAACTACCTAAAGAAAAGCAACAGAGAATTATCAATGCGGTGAGGGCATTGGTGGAATAAATACATGAATAAGAAGATGGAAGGGCTTATTGCTCTTCTTTTTTATTTGGTTTAACGTGAAAATATGATATAGTAGTTCTAAAGACTTATATATAATTCTGAGGAACTTAATAAAATGAAGAAAAATAATATAACACTTGTATTTGTTGCTATCGTTTTTTCGATTATTGTTGGAATGATAATTGGAAAAAGCTTATTAAAGTATAAAGAAGGTGAGCCAGATGTAGTTGGCAGTTTTTCTATGAATAGAGATGAAAATCTTACAGTAGTTGCTAACAGAAAAAATATTTCTGATAAAGAAGCATTTGCAAGACTGCTTTTAAAAATGTACAAAGAGAATTCATTTCATTCAATAAAATTTTCTACAGATCATGGATATGCAACCAGCCTTGATATGACCGTATATTCTTGGAAAGAAGATATCGAAAATGGAAAATCCATTATGCAGATAGAATTTAGACCGATTGAATATGGAAAAGATTATGATATTGTTCATAATCTAGATAAATATGTTCTTTTTATCGATGGAACAGAAATAAAATGAAATATATAGATATGCAGATAAAGCGCAGAAAAAGAGGATTGCTCAACGCAGGATATTTTCAATTATTACCCCAAAAAATGATAAGAGAGAGGCAGCGGAAAAGCCGTTGCCTCATTTCAGTATTATGACACTTAATCTAGTTCTGCCCCTAACTCATACCTCCAATACTCCGCTGCCTCATACTCCCTGGGTTCTGAGAGTACCGGTACGGTAAAGAGTTCAACCGGAACACCGAGTTTTGATGCGAAGAGTTTCATAAGATCCTCTTTCGGTGTTCGGACATCGCTTTCATACTGAGAAATCCGGACATCAGCACAGCTTTCTGGAAATCCAACAGCCATGCCGAGTTCTTTCTGGGTGAGATGATTTTTCTGTCTTAAGTGTTTTAATTTTCTTCCAAATGTAATCATAGTATTATTCTCCTGTACTTCCAAAAGCCCCGGTTCCTCGTTCATTACCAAGGTCCAGGACAAAATCTGCGATCACGACTGGTGTAATCACCAGCTGACCGACGCGTGTGTCTTTATGAATGGTCTGAGAAGATGTGCTTACGTTGCTGATAATGGCATGGATCTCACCACGGTAACCGGAGTCGATCGGTGGAAGTTCGCATACCAGTCCTTTTGCTGCCATGCTGCTTCGTGGAAAGACATATCCGGCAAATCCATCGGGGATGATGAGACCAAATCCAAGTGGAATTCTTGCAACCTCACCTGGTTTTAATACGCAATCATAAGGCATGAATACATCAGCACCGGCATCATTTTCATGTGGCCGGAAGGGATAATGATCTGCTTTCAGACCAAAGTCAATCAGTTTAATCTTTATGGCTGCTCACCTCCCTTCTGATGAGCAATGGATAATCTGCTTTTAAGATATCTGATGGTATCCAAAGTTTTGAAATAGGATTCTGGCAGGACATCTGTTTTTCCATACAGCTTCCTCTCTGACAGAATGGACCGGTCAGATCCGGTGCAAAAAGAATCGGGCTTAATTTGTACAATCTCTGCCAGATCTGTAGCATCACAATCCTTGTTTCATCCGTATTTCTTCTGCAGGTTCTCTGACCGATCATATGCTTCCACTGGTAAGGCGTTGCACTGATGATCAGTACGTTTCGAAGTCCCTGAGGTGTGGCATATCCGGCTGAATCATGATCAATGCCTAAGGCACAGAGTTCTGTATAGTGGTCCAGATCTGACTGACAGCTTTTTTTGTAAATATCCTGGATTTCTTTATCTGCTTTCATGATCCCATATGGAATAGCAAATGCAGCGTGACCGGAATAATTGCTGTACTGCAGAGATGCACTCATGTACTTTACTTCGTTCTGATGCCTTGTGATCTGTGCCAGGAAGCGTCTGCTTGCACCAACAACAGCCACGGTAATGACCATGAATTTCTGTACGGTTGGATGTGGAAGCCCCGCAATGTTTTCTACGGTCTTCTGACTGTAGGATTGATGGTAAAGGTCCATCAGATCTGCCATGCTCTGAATCGTATGACCGTGTTGTGTGAGCCTGGCAGCAAAGACCATATTTTGTTCTGCTTCCCGGATTCCATAGCAGTTTAAGATAGCTGTTTCAATGTGATCCATAGGCCTGTTCCTCCTTT
This sequence comes from Ruminococcus sp. AM42-11, assembly GCF_003480145.1. Classification (NCBI taxonomy): domain Bacteria; kingdom Bacillati; phylum Bacillota; class Clostridia; order Eubacteriales; family Oscillospiraceae; genus Ruminococcus; species Ruminococcus sp. AM42-11. Next base: position 17,203 of record NZ_QUIO01000020.1, read on the forward strand.
ACCAGAGCTTTTAAAAGGATCAGATAATTGATGCAGTCTGTGATTTTTTCATCCCACTGTTCCATGTCAAAATGTAACAGAGTGGAATAACACATATCGTAAAGGGATACGACATGTTTCGACATCATGCCGGCCAGTGCTGCTTTTGGATCACAGTTCTGTAAAGCGGCAGCAATCTTGAATGCACTGAGGCGGTCAATATTATCACCGGTATATTCTTTCTTTTTATGTGCCAGAATATCGGCACACTTTCTCATCTGAAGTTCAAATACAACATTAAATTCTTCTTGTGTCATGTGATAGTTCCTCCTTTGTTTTGTAATAGTTATCGTTCGAGATCTTTGGTTTTTGATTTCACTGGTTCTGGAATCTGCATCTGAAGAATGGCATCAACATTCTGATCGGCAGTGTCCAGATCTTTTAATTTTTCTTTCAAGCTGCTTATTGCTTCTTCTTCGGAAGCTATCTGCTGTTGCAGTTTTTCTTTTTGTAAAGTCAGGGTTTTTAGGCTTGTCATCTTTCCATCCTGATAAAGGATCTCAGCCAATCTCTGGCTTCTTCATATTTCTGAATTTCTTTCGCATGTTCTTTCCGGTACTTTCCTTTGTACTTTGCATTTGAAAATTGGGAATAAACTTCCTTGTTTGCATAGTACTGTCCGGTGTAGCGGATCTGATCATTGAGAGTCCTTAGATTGGACCGATGCTGAGCAAACTGTGTCTGCATTTCTTTCAATTCCTGCTTTGATGCAAGCAGTGTGTTTTTCAAATCTGACTGCGTATCAAATCCATGTTCCTGCACATAGATAATGGTATTTGCCATTTGCTGCAGATTAGAAAGTTTTACCCGATGAGCATAAGCCGGGCTCTGCATTGCTTTCACATTTGTCTGGAGATTTACAACCAGGCACAGGTGAGATCTGACGTAGAGAATGGCCAATGGATCCTTGCGTAAGAAGGTCTGTTCCAGGTGTTCTTTTCCATATCGTGTTCCAAGTGCACGTTCAGAAATCCGCTTCTGTCGATCAGGATGAAGATAGCTGTATCTGCCACGATGCTCAATCACAGAGATCTGAAATAGTTCCAGAAGTTTAGATTGGAATTCATCAAAATTACTGGAAGTGACAGCACATTCATCAATCGCTTGTCGCAAATATTCTTTCTGCGTAAGGAATACGGTGGATGTTGGTTTGAGACCATCTTCGATAATTTTCCGATTGATCTCATCTATTGTTTGCTGGTCGTGTTTCTGTGCCATATACTCTTTCTGAGTGATTTTTCTTTCAGCCGGAGCAAGAAGATCTATCTGGTGAAGTCCTTCCTGTAGGCAACGATCCATGACAGTTTTCTTAAAAGTGTTCATGAATTTATCCGTGGAACGATGCTTGTATCCGGCAACTTCTTCATGTGGTTTATCCATATAAGGCTGCCTTTCCACTGCAGTCTTCCTCACACTGTTGATGACGATGTGAGTATGGATATTTCCGGATTCATTGTGGCCATCGGTGTGAGTAACTACCAGTGCCTGATATCCAGGAAACATCTGCTTTGCAAGTCCCAAACTGATTGCTTGTGCTCTCTCGCCGGTAAGTCCATTTTCTGTAACATCGGCTGGATCGTAGCTGATAATGTAGTGGTGACTTTTGATATCTTCACGTTTCTTATTTTTGTGAAAATGAGCATTTGTCAGTTCGCATTCCTTGTCAAAAGACATCGGATCACAGTTCAGTCCATCCATATAAAACTCTTTTCGCAGGATGCTTCGTCCGGATTCATCTACAATCTTTTTCCCGGTTTTTTCATCATGTTCAAACAGAAGATAATTGATAGCAGCCGAGTAATTTGCATTTCTGCTTTTAATGTGTTTTACGATTGCCATTCATACCACCTGCCAGTTTCAGTACCTCTTTTCTTAATAGGAATAAGTCCGTGATGCACTGATGAATCTCATTTTCTATAGCACGTGACTGACTGCCACCACTGTTAAAATGCTTGGCAATCTGATTGAGATTCGATCCAATCTTTCCATATTCACTGACCAGTTTTCTGAGATCGTTCATGTCTGCAACAACTTTAATCTGATGATTGATTTGCTTCTCAAGCAGAAGTTTTCTCAGATATTCAGATCGTGAGATTGAAAAACAAGTAGCTCCTTGATCCAGCAAATTGAGTTCGACATCTGTCAGTCGTACTGCAACAAAATGTCTGTGATTTAGTTCTTTATCTTTGTTTTTTGTTCTCATACTCCTCCTTCCGTTGCTACTATTCCGCCCACTGGGAGTCCACGTATTTCAATATCGGCTGTCCCTTCCGATATTAGAAATAGTGCTGTGAACACCTTTAGGTGAAACCAACAGACAAGTGAAACGTCTGTTATGAAGAGGGTATGGGGAGATCCCCATCAAGATAAAACCCATAGGAGAACAGGATGCCAAGTGGCAATACTGTTAAACACGGGTGGATCTTGCTCTGTATGTGTACCCCTCTATATAACGAAACGCTGAGAGCCTGTTTTACAGTGGGGGAAAAGAAAAAATATCAAAAAAATGATGATTAATGGTGAGCTTGTGATAGAATGAAAAAAAGAGAAAAGCATAAAGGATGTAGTTGTGGAGAAAATTTGTTATGATTAGAAAGTTGCTGAACGGAGATATCGATAGAATTGCTGACATATGGTTAAAGACAAATCTGAAAGCCCATTATTTTATTTCCAATCAATACTGGAAAAGTAATTATGAATTAGTAAAAGAAATGATGTCACAATACGAAGTTTATGTGTTTGAAGCAGATAAAATGATACAAGGATTTGTAGGACTAAATGATAAATATATAGAAGGTATTTTTGTCTCCGATGAAATGCAGTCATGTGGCATAGGTAAGCTTTTATTAGATTATGTTAAGGATAAAAAAGTTAGCTTACGATTAAATGTATACCAGAAGAATGCCAGAGCAATTTCTTTTTACCAAAGAGAAGCGTTCATTATTCAATGTGAAGGCTTGGATGAAGCTACTGGTGAAAAAGAGTACACTATGCTATGGAAACGAAAATAGAAATCGAAATTTGGAGGATTGAATTATGTGGAATGAATTAGGTATAAGTGGAGGAACCGCAATTGTTATTTTGATTGCGCTGTATTTCGTTATCAAATGGGCAGTGAAAAATGGCATCAAAGAAGCCTACAGTGCTATCACTGGAAAGAAAACTGTTGAAGATATCCAAAACGAAAAAGAGCTGAAAGAACTTGGATTGGATTCAGAAGATCAATAACTTCCAGTTTTTGAAACTGAGAAATTGGTATTTTAAGAGGAGGTATGTATTATGAATATAGGATTTTGGTCATGTATAATTTTGGTTATACCATTTGTAATTATAGGTGTGTTATTTGCGATTTTTAAGGAAAAAGCAACTAAATTTGTTTCAGGATTTAATTCATTTTCTAAAGAAGAACAAGCAATGTATGATAAAGCTCAGATCTCTCGTGATATAAGAAATCAGTGCTTCATATGGACTGTTATAATGTTAGCAGGAGCGACATTATCCTGCCTTTTAACCCCATATATGGCTATACCAACCTATATTATTTGGTTAGTTCTGTTTTTTAGAGAAGTCCACTTTGATAATCATAAAGCGTTTAAAAAATATTTATTAAAATAAATTATTGTTTGCAGGAGATGCTTATTTATGAAAAAAGGGATAAACAAATCAATCTTATTTTACATTGCATCAGTTCTGTTTTTCATAGCGTCAGCTATTGGCTTTACGAGTGGAAATGAAAGTTCTATGGCTATAGTATGGTTATGTCTTGGTTCTTCATTTCTTTGCTTGGGTTCGACTCATAAGAAAAAGGAAAACAATACAGATGATAAATAATTTCCTGCTTGTATTGTTGGAAAATCGGTAGTTATGGAGGTGAAAAATGTATTTCACAGACGAAAAAGACTATATTATGCGAATGATAAAAGAAATGGTAAGAGTATTATTTTCTTTAATGTTTGGGAAAAAGTATGTTTCTGTTGAACTTGAAAAAGAAAATAAATATGAAGTATCAGGGAAAAATTTGAAAGATTTTCTTGATATGATTGATTCTGGGAAAATTAACGAAGCAGAGAATATACTTTTAGATAGCATTGATTATACAGACAGAAATGAGGTAATGGCAGCAGCTCTTTTCTACCAATACCTTAGTGAGAAGGATAGTGAGTTTTTGAAAAATAACAATTATACAAAAGAAGAAGTGCTTTCTGGTTTTAAGCAATTACTTATGCAGTCAGGATAAGGGAATTTCCGTACAATGCAGTCGTGGAGCTTGTCAATCCAGTAGCCGATACGGTATCACGAAAAACCTATACGGGTGCAGATGTGGACTGGTATGTAAAGGCAGAGGATATTATCTTGAAGAATAAGCCGAGCCAGAACGCAGGCAATCCACAGCCCCCTACACCGCAGGGACAACCGAAAAAATAGGCTTGCTGAATAGATTTTCATTGTAGCGGATATGTGGAACTGTTATAATATGGGTATGAAGAAACGGACAAATAAGAATTTTTGAAAGAACAGTATTATTCATATTAAGGGGAGGCGAAATGATGAATGGACAAATGTTTCAAATTGCATCTATTGTAGCGACGAGCAAAAAAGCGTTGCAATTATCAGAACCAATTAGATTTTCACAATTAGAATATGAGAATAAAATTGAATTTGTCTTTTTACCTCAAAAGAAATTTTTAAGGACAGAAAAATATACTGCTTCTAATGTTTCATTGTGGTTTGAACAAATAAAGAAAAATGGGATACAGGATATAAAGTTGCTATGTCCATATTCAGTAAAGGATAGACAATTTTTAGGATTTTCAAATACAACAGAAAGTTCCATTTTGTGTTTTTACAAAAGCGGAAAAGTAACATACTTTACTGCTGATTGGCAATTTGACTCTATGCAAAAAAAATGGAATATTCTATATTCAGAGTATGAGTGGACTAACCCACCATCAAAAAAACCATATTTTGAGAATAACATTAACTCATTTCGAGATGTATTATTATCGATTAAAGAATTGGCTAAAAAAATTGAGTGTGAAAATTTTGCTAATATTTTTACTTCTGCTATAAACCTTTTAGATGGCTGTAGCGAATATCCAGATGAAAAGTATGGTTTGAGTTTACCACCAATTCCACAGCAAAATCTTCAAATGTTCGAAGCTGCAAGTATTTCGGATGTTTTTGGAGCAATGGGTTCGTGGAATGATAGCCCAGCATATATGGCTCACAAAAAAGGGTTATCTGAAGAATACGAAACTCTATCTTCTGAGTTGTTAAAAAATGTAAGACTTGCTATTTTGTATGCCATAAATGAATGGTAAGATTATAATCCTATATTTCATACATGCAAATAAGAATTTGAAATACTCAAAAATATAAAATTGGAGGAGCAAAAGCATGGGTTTATTCGGACTGTTTGGAAGAAAAAAAGAAGTTGAATTAAATAAAGTAAAAGATGATAATAAAGAAAAGTTCTTAAGAGAACCTAATGATAATGAAGAAGGAATCTTGCAGTTTGAAAATCTGAATTTTAAACTTGCAGTAATTCAAGTTTTGATGTATGACTTGAATTTGTTAAAACCCTGTTTTGATATTTATGATTTTGCTGATGAACATAAAGAACTAGAGATAAATACAGATAGCTATACTGTAATTGAACCTGCACTAAATTTTTTTATAAAATTGTCTATTCCAAGGGAATTTGCACAGTATGTAGAAAAAATCGACATGGATGGTGGGAATGAAGTGTATATGAATATAATTCCACAATGGGATGGAGAAGATGAATGCTTTGATTTAAATAACATAACTTCCTCAGAAATAAGACAATTTCCAAATCTTAAGGAAGCAACAATAATGAGCAGTAATTTTGATAAAGTAAAAGAAATTTTTGAGGCTGAAAATATTGATGTAGAATTGCTTTAAATTAGTTCTTCTATCAAACCTCCAGTTTGTTTAACTAGAAAGAAATAGAAAAATTCCAGTTTGTGTAACAGGAAAATTAGAATTTTAGAGGAAAATAAATATGGAATTATTTGGTAAATTAAAGAATAAAAATGAACCTTTAAAAGAAAAAATGTTTGAGGATTATTTTACAGAGATACAGTCAGATATGGTCTCTATTTGTTTAGAATATGTTGAAAATAAAGCAGATGAAATATATATCTATACATCATTTGAATCTAATGTTGCGACATCTAATTATTTCTATAATATCGGTGGAAATATACTAAAAAAGCATAATTTAAACAATGCCAATAATGGCTTTAACTATGATGTTTCACTAGAACGCCAAAGGGATTGCTTGCAAATTTTAATTGATGATATAAAGCAGTTGGTTGAAGTGTGTAAAAAGTACGGTAGACCAATGCCAACAGAAATAAAAATGGTGTATGATGTTAAGACAAAACAATTTAACGCAGACTATAAGTATAATCTAGTGCATAGTAATCACAAAACTAAGACAGCAGACGATATCGTAAATGACTGGTATTACGAAGTAAAGAACAAACGAAATTCCAGTTTGTAGAACTGTGTTAAATCATAAAATCACATAGAGGTGGCGATTATGCGATATTAAAAATTTTTATTAGGTGTTATAGCAAGCATGCTTTGTTTAGGGCTATTGAATGGCTGTGGACATGAGGATGAGATTTCAATAAAAATTGAAACCTACTTACAAGAAGAATATGGAGAAGAATTTGAAGTATTGTCTTGGAATCAACCAAAACTTTTGCCATCAGACAATGGTGCAATCTATGCAACTTGTATTTCAAAAAATGACCCAAATCATCCATTTGAGGGTAGCTATTTTAATCCAGAAGAACCAAACTCAAAAATAGAAATTATTTATGATGGTTATGCGGAACGACTTTTGGCAAAACAAATGGAGTCTATAACGGAAGGAGCTGTTTCACAGGTAGCCGAAAACTATTATATTAAAGGACGTATCTGGTCACAAGAAGAAGAATGGGAAAAATGGCAAAGCATGCCAGTAAAAGAAGTTTCTAATTGGAATAAGTTTGTTAATCTTCGTAATCTTGCAGATGATCCAGATAAAAGAACATTGGGAGCTGTTAGGGTTTATATTGACACTTCTACAATGACTGGAAAAACTGATGAAGAAGAATATCAAATGTATGAAGAAGTCTTTCGTGATAAATTAGGTGGCGAAGCATTGCTTTATGTTCATTATTTAGACCATAAGAGTTTTGAAAAAGCAGAGGCAATATTAGAAAGAACAGCCCCAAGAAATAGCGGAAGCGATTTAGATGAAATAGAAGAAGGTCAGCCATACTTCGGAACAATCATGCGATATGGTTCAGATAAATTTGATGATAGCTTAGAGATATTCAAGGCTGCAAAACAAGGTCAAGAACAAGAAAAATATCAGTAAGTGAAACAAATTCTGATTGATGTGGCAATAAAGGAGTGAAATAAAATGATTTACGAACCCGAAAATCTAAAAAATAAAAGAGCAATATATGAAAAAAGAGATAAATGGCTTATCCGATTAGCATTTCTATTTTGGGCGGTACTACTATTTATTTATGTGACATAGTAATTCCCTATGTAAAATCAACAATTGGCTTTTTAGGCATTATTGTTGGTGGTATTGCTGTTATTACTATTGTTTATTTCTTTACTGTATTCTTTGTTTTAATGCGGAGAGGACGTCAGTTTAGAAAAATGAACAATGATATTGTAAGAGAATATCACGAAAATAAAAATGGAGAACTCTTTTTAGAAAAACTTCTTGCAATAGATACGAAACCTAAAGATATGAAAGATGAAATGACATGGTATCTCAATATTGCAACTGCATTTAATGTATTAGGTAAACGAAATGAATGTATTGCTTTGTTTAAACAATTAGAAGAAGTTGCAACAGAAAAAGACAAAGAATATATTCAAAATAGCATTAAATTTGTGCAAGAACAGTTAGAAAAATAATATTGACTAAGTGGTTTGGTAAAATCAAAGGAGCGATTAGGAATGACAATTCTTATTTATTTTTTAACAATAGTATTTGGTATAGTATGTTTTGTAATTATGAAAAAGAAACGCTATAAAGTCATGCCACTTATCTGTTTGATTATGTTTATTTGTTTCATTGGCTGTGGAATCGTTTCTATCTTATCTTTAACTTTGCCATATGGTGAGATTTTGGTTTATCCATTGGGAGCAATTATATTTGGTTTGGTATTTATTTTGGTTGGGGTAAATGATTTATATTCGTTATTGCGTTGTAGAGAAAAAGTGGACGGCGTGTATTGTGGCTACAATACATATTATGGTGGCAATGGCATTTCTACACAATCTCCAATATTTGAATATACATATAACGGAACTTATTATCGTGAGCAAACAGCACAAAATATATCTCATAAACGATTAAATAGGAGTATGACACAAGGAAATGTATATAGCATATATATTGACCCAAAGCACCCAGCAGTATTTATTCTGGCTAAAAAAATTAAAATAGGAACAATAGTTTCGATAATATTAGGGTTATTCATATTTACGTATGGAATTGATTTATTATTAAAATTTTTGCCTATGTTATTGAGTCGATAGTATATACTTTGTTGGTAAATTGTCTGATAACCTTATATCACATATAAAGCAGTTAGTCTTAGGATTGACTGCTTTTTTCATACTCAGAAAGGAGTGAACGATTTATGCGTAAGATTTTGAACAAAGGACACCGTATCAGAGCCAGCGATAAACACCTTGTTTACCACTTTTCCATAGGGACGCTTACATGAAAATGGAAAAGCTACTGGAAAATAAAATCTCCCGTCGCTTTAAGGTGCGTCGCTTGGAAATCAATGATTTTGGGTATCTCATGGAACATCTTTACGGCAGGGACGGTATCGCCTATGAAGATTATGAGTATCAGCTACCAAAGAGGAAATTGAACAAAGAAACGCTGATAAAATACTACGACCTTATCCGTCCGACAAGGTGTGTGATTGAAGAAAGCCAGCGATATTTACGCTTGGAACATGAGGACAAGGAAAGCTATGTGTCTTATTTTACCGTCAATGCGATTGTCGGCGAGCTTGATTTTCCGTCAAGTGAAATCTTCTATTTCCAGCAACAGCAATTTACCTTTCCCGTTGATACTTCTATGAATGTAGAAATCGTAGAAAATCGAAAAGCATTAACAACCGTCCGCAATAAGAAAAAGGAATTGAAAGACCTTGACAATCACGCCTATCAAGCTGGAAGTGAAACCAGTTCAAATGTGGTGGACGCTTTAGACAGCGTGGACGAGCTGGAAACAGACTTAGACCAGAGTAAAGAAAGTATGTATAAGTTAAGCTACGTTATTCGGGTGTCTGCACCCGATCTTGACGAGCTGAAACGCCGTTGTGATGAAGTCAAGGACTTTTACGACGACCTCAATGTAAAGCTGGTGCGTCCTGCTGGGGATATGCTGGGGCTTCATTCTGAATTTCTTCCAGCCAGCAAGCGATATATCAATGATTATGTGCAGTATGTAAAATCAGACTTCCTGGCAGGGCTTGGGTTTGGTGCTACCCAGCAGTTAGGGGAAACTATGGGTATCTATATGGGCTATTCCGTTGATACGGGAAGAAATGTGTACCTGCAACCGTCTTTAGCTTCGCAGGGTGTAAAAGGAACAGTTACCAACGCCCTTGCTTCTGCTTTTGTCGGTTCGCTTGGCGGTGGTAAATCGTTCTGCAACAATCTTCTGGTGTATTATTCGGTTCTCTTTGGGGGACAAGCGGTTATCTTAGACCCAAAATCAGAGCGTGGCAACTGGAAAGAAACACTTCCAGAAATCGCCCATGAAATCAATATCGTAAATCTTACCAGCGACAAGGACAATGCAGGACTTCTTGACCCATTCGTGATTATGAAGAATGTAAAAGACGCTGAAAGTCTGGCAATCGACATCTTGACATTCCTTACGGGTATTTCCTCTAGGGACGGCGAAAAATTCCCCGTGTTACGAAAAGCGGTACGTTCCGTTACCCAGAGCGACAGTCGAGGTTTGCTCCATGTGATAGACGAGCTACGCCGTGAAGATACACCCATATCAAGAAATATCGCAGACCATATCGACAGCTTCACGGACTACGACTTTGCACACCTGCTGTTTTCAGACGGTACGGTGGAAAATGCAATCAGTTTAGATAATCAGCTCAATATCATTCAAGTAGCCGACCTTGTGTTGCCAGATAAAGATACCACTTTTGAGGAATACACGACCATTGAATTATTGTCGGTGTCTATGCTGATTGTGATTAGTACCTTTGCCCTTGATTTTATCCATTCGGACAGAAGTATTTTTAAGATTGTCGATTTGGACGAAGCGTGGGCGTTCTTAAATGTGGCACAAGGAGAAACGCTCTCTAACAAGCTGGTTCGTGCTGGACGAGCTATGCAGGCAGGCGTTTATTTCGTTACACAATCTTCTGGCGACGTGTCAAAGGAAAGTCTGAAAAATAATATCGGCTTAAAATTTGCTTTCCGTTCTACTGACATCAACGAGATAAAACAGACCTTAGAATTTTTCGGTATCGACAAGGACGACGAAAACAACCAGAAACGCTTGCGTGATTTGGAGAACGGACAATGCTTATTGCAGGACTTATACGGGCGTGTCGGTGTGGTACAGATACACCCCGTCTTTGAAGAACTGCTACACGCCTTTGATACCAGACCGCCCGTACAGAGAAATGAGGTGGAGTGATGAAAGAAAGGGTAAAAGGTGCGTTCACAAAAAAGAAGATTTTCCACTTTCTCAAAATGCCTCTGTTCGTGGTGGCACTCTCCCTTATCCTGCTTTCACTTCTGGGGACGGTAGCTCATGCAACGGGGCTTGTGGACGATACCATAAACGCAGAAAATCTGTATTCAAAATATCCGTTGTCGAATTACCAGCTTGATTTTTATGTAGATAATAGCTGGTCGTGGCTTCCGTGGAACTGGCTGGACGGGATTGGAAAATCGGTACAGTACGGGCTTTACTGTATTACCAACTTTGTCTGGACGATAAGCCTTTATTTAAGCAATGCCACGGGCTATGTGGTGCAGGAAGCCTATAAACTTGATTTCATTAACGATATGGCAGACAGTATCGGAAAAAGCATACAGACTCTTGCAGGCGTAACACAGAACGGCTTTTCTTCTACGGGCTTCTATATCGGTTTTCTGCTTCTCATTATCTTAGTGGTGGGACTTTATGTTGCCTATACGGGACTGATAAAAAGAGAAACCAGCAAGGCACTTCACGCCGTTATCAACTTTGTGGTGGTATTCGTGTTGTCTGCTTCATTTATTGCCTACGCTCCCGATTACATCAAAAAGATAAATGAGTTTTCATCAGACATCAGTACCGCTTCACTTGACTTGGGAACAAAAATCATGCTCCCCAACTCTGACAGCGAGGGCAAGGACAGCGTGGACTTGATACGGGACAGCTTATTTTCTATTCAAGTGGAACAGCCGTGGTTACTCTTACAATTCGGGAACAGCAACGCAGAGGAAATCGGAACAGACCGTGTAGAAGCTCTTGTATCGGCAAGTCCAGAGGACGAGGACGGGAAAACCAGAGAGGAAGTCGTGAAAACAGAAATCGAGGACAACGACAACAACAATCTGACGATACCGCAGGTGGTAAACCGTTTAGGTATGGTGTTTTTCCTCTTGTTCTTTAACTTAGGTATCACGATATTTGTATTCTTGCTTACGGGCATGATGTTGTTTAGCCAGATACTTTTTATTATCTTTGCAATGTTTCTACCTATCAGCTTTTTACTTTCCATGATACCGAGCTATGAAAGCATGGCAAAGCAGGCAATCGTAAGGGTGTTTAATACCATAATGACACGGGCAGGAATAACGCTTATTGTAACGGTGGCGTTCAGCATTTCCAGTATGTTTTATAACATATCCACGGACTATCCGTTCTTTATGGTAGCGTTCTTGCAGATAGTATGTTTCGCTGGTATCTACATGAAGCTGGGCGATTTAATGAGTATGTTCTCTTTGAACGCTAATGATAGTCAAAGTATGGGACGAAGAATTTTCCGCAGACCGTATCTATACTTGGCACATAGGGCTATGATTTTAGGTACAAGCATGATTTTAAGGACTACAAATGAGTCCAAACAAGCCATGCAGGAAAAGACAAACTCTAAGATTGTGGTTGAAATTACAAGTAAGGACAGCAAGATAACAGAGAATGAAGTAAACAAGATTGAAACGCTAGAAGATGTTTCGTCTATCAACCGCATTGGTAGACAAGAGGTATTTCCGAATAATTTTGCTCCCGTTACGCTCAATACTTCTACGAATGAGGAAAATTTGAAAATAGCACTGCTTTCCTATGATGATTTGGAAAAGGACAGCCCTTTTTCAGAAATGCAGTACCGCTTAGCTTCTGGCGATTATATCAAGCGTGAGAAAAAGGGTGCTGTTATCAATGCGAACCTTGCAAATCAAAATGAGCTAAAAGTTGGAGATACGATTGAATTAAGTACAGAAAACGGAACAAAAGTATCTGTTCAGATTATTGGAATTTTCATGTCCGCAGGAAATGCGGAAAAAGACCAGCCGTCAGAAACTACCGCAGTCAATCGAATAGAAAATCAAATCTTTATTGACAACAGTACTTATAAAGAATTGTTCAAAGAAGCTGAATTTGAAAAAATCTGCATTTACTCAAAAAGACCAGAAAAATTAGATGTGCTGGAAACCAGCCTGCAAAAAATATTCGGAAATGATGTAGCACTTAGCACGTCTGATACCCTTTATCAACAGATGTCTGCTCCATTAGAGCAAATCAGTAAGGTGGCAAATCTTATGCTGGTACTTACATTGGTAACTGGTACTGTTGTTGTTTCCCTGCTGTTATGTATGTGGATGCGGACAAGGCAAAAAGAGGTGGCAATCTTTATGAGCTCGGCAAGACAAAAAGTGAAATTTTCCTGCAAACTTTATTAGAAGCAGGCAGTGTATTTACACTTTCGGTTTTAGGAGCAACAGCCATTGGTAAATTGTTCTCGGGCGTTTTGCAAAACGTCATTACCGGTTCAGAAACAGTAACAGAAAATCTGAAAGTGGTTTTGCAGATACAAGATATTGGAATGTTGTTCCTTTTAGGCGGTGCAGTTATTTTGGTGGCATTGTGCTGTTCCATTCTTCCGATATTACGAGCAAACCCAAAAGATATATTAGCAAAAATGGAGGGATAGTACATGAATTTTTTTGGATTGGCAAGGCGTTCTGTGTTCAGAAAGCCCGTAAAAAGTATTCTCTTATTGTTGATTGTTTTTGCAATCAGTACCTTGCTTCTTGCAGGTGTGGCGAGCAAAAATGCCAGTATTGAGGTGCAGGACAAAACCAGACAAGCCATAGGTGCAGGCTTTCTTTTAGAAAGAAATGCAGAGTACCGAACAAAGCGAGTTCGTGAATACTCAGAAAAGATTGGTAATGATAAGGAAGGTAGTTTTGGTGGCTACCATCAGGAAAAAGAGATTATCAATGGTGTGGAGACTTGGACAGGCTGGACAACAAATGAATTTGAAAGCTTAGATATAAAAGACATTGAGAAATTGGCAAAAGCAAAAGGAATTGCTGATTACAATATTACAACAGTAACAACTCCCGTAAACCCTGTAAATTTCAAAAGGATTGAAGATAAAGATGTAGACCAGAATGCAGATGTTGGCGGTGTAAGTTTAATTGGAAACAAAGATATGAAACTAGACAGAAATGTTTTATCTGGAAACCTGCATATCAAAGAGGGACGAATGATAACCCCAGAGGATAAAGATATGTGTGTCATTTCAGAGGAACTGGCAAAGCAAAATAATCTGAAAATCGGCGATAAGATTTCTTTTAATGATTACCACGATACTGAAAATTCAAAGGTATCAGAAGCTGAGATTGTTGGAATTTATCAAGTGGATCAAAAGATGTCCCCACTTATGCAGGGAGATACTTACCGTTCGGAAAATGTAATATTTACAGATTTGAGATTTCCAGAAAAGGCAGAGGGTGAAACAAGTCCATTATATGAAAGAGCCTATTTCAAAGTGGAAGATGTGGAAGCTTACGACGAAGTAAAAGAAAATCTGCAAAAAGTAGACATCAATTGGGAGCAATATGATTTGATTGACAATAACGGAAATTCCGAAACCATGTCCTCAAACTTCAATGATTTAGCAAAAGTAAGCGAAATGATGATATTGGTAATCTCTGTTGCAAGTTTTGTTATCCTTGTTTTAGTATTTCTGTTCTGGCTGAAAAATCGAGTGCAGGAAGTCGGTATTTTCTTATCTCTCGGTGTTCCGAAATTTAGAATTATCGGACAAATTTGGAGCGAAGCGATTATGATTACTGTTCTTTCCCTTATGTTATCCTTTGCTGTCGCTCCTGCTGTTTCCAAAGTAACGGCAAATTATCTGGTATCACAGCAGGTTCAGCAAATGCAAGAGGAAGAAAAGAATAATGAGGGAAAAGTATCCACAGAATACGTTGCACCAAAGCAGGACGTGCAGAGTATCAGCGTAGAGGTTACACCAGAAATGTATCTGTTGGACGGTGTAAGTGTTCTTGTGTTGATAACGGCTTCTGTTCTGGTATCTGGAATTGTAATACTAAAGAGAAACCCGAAAGATATTTTATCGGAAATGAGTTAGGAGGACGACGAAAATGTTAGAAGTAAAGAATGTAAGCTATGCTTACAAAACAAAAAAAGATAAAACCATTTTGAATAATGTATCTGCTACTTTCGAGGAGGGTATCTTTTATACCATTATCGGTCCGAGTGGTGCAGGAAAAACAACACTCTTATCGTTGTTAGCAGGCTTAGATACAGCAGTAAAAGGGACTGTCCTTTGCAATGGCGAGGATATTACAAAAAAAGGGCTGAATTACCACAGAAAGCATAATATCTCATTGGTATTTCAAAATTATAATCTGATTGATTATTTGACAACGGTTGAAAATGTCAAATTAGGTGGTAGTGGAAATGCTGAAAAATTATTGGAAGAAGTCGGTATTGGAAAAGAATACTGGCAGAGAAATGTATTGCAACTATCTGGCGGACAGCAACAGCGTGTAGCGATTGCAAGAGCATTAGCCAGCGACGCTCATGTACTTTTGGCAGATGAACCGACGGGAAATCTTGATGAAACTACCGCTGATGAAATCATTGCTTTGCTGAAAAAGACTGCACATGAATTAGGAAAATGTGTTGTTGTGGTTACACACAGTAAGCATTTGGCAGAAGAAGCCGACGAAATCTTAGAAATTAAAAACGGTGCAATTTCTTTTCTGTCTGAATAAACAAGAATAGTGCCGTAAAGGAGCTGTCATTATGGAATATTTTAGATATACCTCGACACAATCAATTTGACCCTAACGGCATTGTTATAAGAACTAAATACAATACAGTTTCAAAGGCTCGTACAGACTATATGTTTTGTGCGGGCTTTTTTCATGCCAGAAAAAAATTTTTTAAGTTTTTTTTGATTTTGGTTACGCTGTACCCCACTTTCAACGCGGTATATATGAAAAGGGGCAGACACCTCTTTTCGACTAGCGAAAGGAGGTGAGGAAAATAAAACCGTCAGAACTACAAGAAAAAACCTGTCATCAATTCGATTGTGCTATTAAAACAGTTATACGTCATAGAGCGATTGACTTCTATCGAGCGATACGTCGTTCAGAGAAAAAAGAAATGCCATTCGCCGAAATTATGGACGACCTCTTAAATTCCATAGGCACAGAAGATACATATTCTACGGATTATGTTGCAGTATTTGAAGTCTGTGGCGAAAAAGTGTCAATCGAAGATGAACAACTGGCTCGTGCATTGAAAGCTATTGAAGAACGAAAGCGTAATATCGTTTTACAGTATTTTTTCATTGGGGACACGGACACTTATATTGGAAAAATGCTTGACTGTTCCAGAGCTAATGTAACAAAATGCAGAATACAAGCACTCGACAAGCTAAAGCAACTGATTGAGGAGGAAAAAGAGAAATGCCAAAAGAGCTGACACCGACTTTCACGGTTATTTCCAAAGCATGCGACGGCGACGAAACAGCTATTTCAAAAATCTTGGAGTTTTACGACCCATTTATCAATCAGTGCTGTATGCGTCCGTTTTACGATGATAACAACAACTTGCGTCTTGCGGTAGATTTGGAAATGAAAGGTTTTATCAAAGAAGCGATTATTCGTAAAATCTTAAACTTTGATATTAAACGCTTCTAATTCATATCGGGATTGATTATGCCCGTCTGGTCTTTGACAACTGAATAAAGCAGACAGATACGTTTGTGAGATAGCAAGCCACGGGGACTGTACGCCATGACCTTTCCAAAAGAAAGCGAGCGACCCATGCAGTGATCCGAGAGCGACCGTTGGAAAAGTCGCTTTGCCACGACCTATCCTCACAGAATAATGATACGTCCGCATGGTGCGGTTCTGCCCACAGGAATGGGAATGGTTGAGATACCAACGGAGCTTTCCAAAGCCGTCTGCCTGCTTGTAAAAAATGACACACAGTAAAGGGGGTGCATAGATTATGAACAATACTGATGTGCCTATCTGGGAAAAATATACTCTGACGATTGAAGAAGCGTCTAAATACTTCCGCATTGGCGAAAAGAAATTGCGTAAATTAGCCGAAGAAAATATTGACGCTGGCTGGGTTATCGTGAACGGTAATCGTATTCAGATTAAGCGAAAACAATTTGAAAAAATCATAGATACATTGGACGAAATCTAATGTCATTGAGCCGTAGATATGGTATAATAAGGTATAGCGTATCACGGCTCATTCCATGACGGAAAGGAGCTTTACACTATGTCTAATGTAAAACGAAAAGACAGTAAAAATCGCAATTTGCGTAATGGAGAGAGCCAGCGAAAAGACGGAAGATACGTTTATAAATATACCGATATATACGGAAAGCCACAATTTATCTATTCTTGGAAACTTGTACCGACAGACAAGACACCTGCTGGAAAGCGTGATGATATTTCATTGAGGGAAAAAGAAGCACAGATAAAAAAAGACCTTAACGACGGTATCGACACAGTCGGCGGTAAAATGACAGTCTGCCAGCTCTACGACAAGAAGAACAGCCAAAGAAAGAACATCAAGAGGGCTACTGAAAAAGGACGACAGTATCTTATGAACGCTCTGAAAAATGACCCATTGGGTATGAGGGCGATTGATACTGTTAAGCAGTCGGACGCTAAAGAATGGGCTATCAGAATGAGTGAAAAAGGATATTCCTATAAAACGATTGATAACTATAAGCGTTCCTTGAAAGCTTCATTTTACATGGCGATACAAGACGACTGTATCAGAAAGAACCCATTTGACTTTAAGCTAAGTGATGTTCTGGAAGATGATACGGAGCAGAAAGTTATCCTTACACCAGAGCAGGAAGAACGCCTGCTTGCCTTTATGGAAAAGGACAAGATTTACAGCAAGTATTATGATGAGGTTGTGCTTCTGCTGGAAACGGGACTTCGTATTTCTGAATTTTGCGGATTGACGACGCATATTGATATGCAGAACAGAATACTCAATATAGACCACCAGCTATTGAAAGATAGCGAAATGGGCTACTATATTGAAACACCAAAGACCAAAAACGGAAAACGGGAACTTCCATTGACAGAACGGGCTTATCAAGCAATCCAAAGAATACTAAAGAACAGAGGAAAAGCACAACCGCTGATTGTAGGTGGTTACAGCAATTTTCTATTCTTAAACCGTGAGGGCTTGCCTAAAGTTGCAGGAAACTATGAGGGCATGGTGCGAGGACTAATTAAAAAGTATAACAAGTATCACACGGATAAGTTACCGAACATCACACCACATTCATTCAGACATACTTATTGTACGAATATGGCAAATAGAGGAATGAACCCAAACACCCTGCAATATCTCATGGGACACGCTAACATAACTATGACACTTGGTTATTACGCACACGGTACATTTCAATCTGCAAAAGAAGAACTGGAAAGACTGGCTTGTTAATATCGGAGCTTATATTTACTACTCATTTACTACTTTTGGTTGCATTTTCATGCTGGTAAATGCCAGCTTATGCAAGGTATCTTCCAAAAAGAAAATACCGATAAAGCCCTAAAATACGGGATATATCGGCATTTACCAACTTATGAAAAGATAATCAGAAATTTAGTAAGTTTTTAGTACAATAACTTTGATTAAAAAAGATATCTACAATCCATCTTCTTCCAAAAAGCTGGCTGGAGGATGGTGTATTACTAGTTTTGTATTGCTTGGAATGGGTGTCGCAAAAGTACTTAGTAGCAGCGTTGAATATACAGCCATGATTAGAATTGCAAGCCTTTGTTCCTATTTTTGTTCTTTGGGTTCTATCTTAGGAGTTTTTCACCTGGTAAAGTATTTTGCTGTCAAAAAATGGGAGGTTGAAAAATGAATATTTTTATGAAAAGAATATAGATGAAAATAATTATAGCATCCAGGAAGAAGGATGGCTGGGAATTTTATTTTTGGTTGGAACTATATTTTTCTCAGGATTACTTTTGTATGGTTTTATAGACGGACAGGCGGATTTTTCAGTTATAGTGGCGTATGGAATATTGATTGCTTTTTCTGGAATCTGTACCCTGCATTTGTTCCTGTGGAGAGTCAAGGTAAATCATGATGTAATTGAATACCGGTCGTTTTTTGGAAAAAAATATTATAAATTTTCAGATATAACAAGAAGTGTACATAAAGAAAATGGTACATTGGAAATATATGCAGGGGACAAAATAATATTCAAATTTGATGAAAACATAAGCGCATCATTGTTTGCAAATAGTCTGTCTAAGCATAAAATTTCACAAGAAACATGGTTGAGTTGTAGAGATAAAAAGTGCATCATAAGACCAAAAGAAAGCCACTATGTTCTGCCAGGCATTTTCTTTTTATATTTGGTTTACAATAGTGTGATACTTGTATTCAATGCAAAAGAAACAGCTTTTGTTTTCCTTTTATTCTCTCTTGTACCGGGAGGTATATTTTTCTATTTTTTATCCCAAAAAGAGTAAAAATCGAATTATCCGCATAAACACAGGGATTTTAAGCAATATGAAACAAAAAATAAAAGAATTTTACCACTAATTTACTACGAATGAAAGAACCTTGATACGACAGAGAAAACAGCATAAATAAAGGCAAAATTGGCATTTCATACAGAATATGAGATGTCTTTTTTGTTGCTGTAATACAGTATAACTATTCTTTTTCTGCTTGATTATTAATCATTTTTTAGGACATGAATTGTCAAGAGCTTGTTGCGTAGCAATGTTTACACTCTTGATAATTTATGGAATAAAAAATATTCTGACAGATACTAGAAAAGTGATGACTACTCAATTTTCTAATGATATAATATGATAAATAATAATAGATAAACTTGAAGTGATTAAGGAAGTGTATGCCATGAAAAAATTTTTGAAAATAATGTTAATCATAATTGGAGCGATTTCTTTGATTTTTGTAGCTCTGATAGGGATTGGGTTATTTGTTGATGTTGAATATGATGACCATATTGAAAATGGTCGTTATACTTATGTTCCGGAAGAAGAAAATAAAGATAATGAATACGTGGAATTTACGATAAATGATTATGATAAAAATAATGCCAAGCTTGTATATTATGACACGATTGAAGAAGCTATTCAACTTTCCACTTTGAATGCTGAAAATGAGGAACTTTCGGTTCCTGCTGATTTTCTTAATCATGTTGATGAAACCTTGCATATATGGCAAGGCAAAAAATATGATACGATTTTCTATCGGGCTGGAAATGATAACGATGATATTCAAGGCTTAGTAATGGCTCGTTGTAAAAAGCAGATACAGAATGGGCATACACAATACGCATTTATAAATGCTACACCGGTTACAACGAAACGAGATAGAATTTTGTTAGATGATATTACAGAGCTTATTCACTCTTCTTTGAAATTAAGTGATTTCCAACAAGACTTAAACCCCGATTATCCAAGCAAGCGTTTTGTTTACGGCTATGCACATGATAAAGAAATCTATTCATTGGAAGTAGAAGGACAAAAACCGGACGGTGTAATTGAAATCAATGTATATGACAGAGTCATGTATCTATGGTATTACAATGACTTACAAAGTAACAAAAGAGGTGACTGTTTAAGCTATTCGGTAGATGTACCTAAATAAAATGACATTTTTACATAATACTATATTATTAGTTAGGCAGACGGAGTGATCCAGACACGGTGGCAGGAAAATCTTTCAGATTTTTCTGCCATGTCTTGCAAGTGGCTGGTTTACTTCGTCTGTGAGCGAGCCTGTGGCGAGCGAAGATTAAGCCCCCGTTATCTAACAAGGGGGGCACAAAAAACAAAAGACACTATACACTAACAGGCGGAAAACGCTGTATTTACAAGGCAAAACCGCATTTTATAAGATGTGATATAAAAAGTATCTATTTCACAAAAGAAAAACAATAAATTTAAACATTATAATATTTTAATTTTTGTGGTAATGATATGCAAACTTTTTAGGAGGGAAGATATGGATTGTAAAATGACTGATATTATTGCTATTATTTCAAGTATCATTGCTATTGGTTATTCAATTTATTCCATAATTACTAAAAGTTATATTCGTCAATACAACCTTGAAAAATTTGAACATTTTTCTTTAAATCAGAAGAAAGTTTGTATTGTTTTCAATTTTATTATGACACTTATAATTGGGATAAGTGGGGTGTATATATTGCTATTATACTTATTCTAATGGGATTGAAAGCATTTATGTAGCAAATAGCAAAATTTTTAATGGACAAAACAATTGTCAAGGATGGATGGCTATATAGAAATGGATTTTTAAGGAAGAACTGTAAAATAAGATTAACGGATATTACCCAGATGAAAAGAAAAAAGAATTTATTTGGAGAAGCTCTTATTTTATATAAAAATCAGAAAAAAATCGCTAAAATTTCTGCCCGAAATAGAAATGTGGACTGGCTGCAAGTAAAGATTGCAGAAATAAAAAAGGATAAGAAGAAATTAGAACGTAAAAAATGAAAAATGTGAATCATATAGGGAGATTGAGTTTATGGATAATGTCATTAGATTAAGTAAATTTGTAAAAAATTTAGGAATAGTAACAACAGTTCTTTTTTTAATAATCGTACTGGTAACATTTGTTACAGGAAATATGGGGGTTGCGATATGTTTTATGCCTTTTGTATTTTTAGGTATTGCTTTAATTTTGGCATACAAGAAACAAATAATTGTAGTAAATGAAGATGAAATTGTATTTAGCTATCTGGTTAAGAAAACTCAGCATATAAAATATAATGATATTCGTTGTATTTTAATGATTCCATTAAATGGTAGAACAGATGTCATATTAATTGATAAGATGTACAATAGACTTGTTACTCTGGAGCAAGTGTATGTAAATTATGATATTTTATATGATACACTTATAAAACATGAAATAGATCTTGTGGATTTTGGTGAGTTAGTTGAACAGAACAAAGATGTATCAAAGTATGTACCTGCTTTAAACTGGATAGAAAAGAATTTCTATAAATCTATATGTAATGAGAATACAACTATCAAAAATATGTCAAAAACAATAGAAAAAGAAAAGCGTAAAAAAACAAAGCAATTTTTAAAAGCTTTAGGTTGGATTCTAATAATTGCTGATGCGGTAGCATTTTTTATTGGTGGCAAAACAATGTTAGTTATATTTATAATGGTTTTGATGATTACATATGCAGTGTATATAAAATATTATCCATATATATTTATAGAAGTCACCACAAAAAAAGGACAAGAACTGGCGTATCAATTACCATTTATGGGTGCAGCAATAGCAATGCTTTTATCCCTGAATACGAGTAAACTCTTTAATTATGAATTTGGAAACTATATGAAGATTACGGCAATTATTACTGCTTTACTTGCACTGCCATTTATTATTAAATCTTTAAAAACAGATGTACCACAGAAATTTGGACGTAAACTTTCAGTTGTATTTGCTGCTTTTATAATCGCATTTACAATTAGCTTCCCAATAAATTTTTTATTTACATTTGATGGGGCAACTCATGAAATTGCAATTGTAACAGACAAAAAGATTAGCAGTGGTAAAACTAGAGATAGAGAGTTATATGTAAGTTGTAATGGTAAAAGAGAAATATATACTGTTTCAAACAGTGAATATGAAAATACATCAATAGGCGATAGTAAAAGAATTTGTAGAAGAAAAAGTGCATTAGGATTGGAATATAGTACGATACATGATTAATATTTATTTAAAGATAAGGAAGGAATATATAAGATGAAAATATTGTTAGCAGTAGTTGGAGGATTATTATTACTGATATTCCCTTTTATAGTTATGAAAAAAGCAAAAGTAACAAAAGAAGAAAATACTGATGAAGCAAGGAAAAAATTTAATGTGTTTCTCATTTGTATGATACCTGTTCCTCTAATAGGCTTCATATTTCTTTTAATAGGGCTTAGAAGTTTTTTATAAAATTAAATAAAGGAGAAAAATGTTAAAAAACAATGATATATCAATACCAGAAGCCTGCTATGCAGATTTATGTAAGGTGGGTTTTTTTGAAAGAAAACAGGTTAAATTAACAATTATATGGAATGAAAAAATAAGCAGAAATAAACAAATACTTACACTTAAGAAGTTATATCCTGAATTAAATAAAGTGTCTACAGTTGAAAGCTATAAAATTACAAAAAAACGAAGAAATGGCAATTTGCAGAGATGGGATGGGGATTTGCTGTTGACTTTTCGCATAAAGCAGAAAAAGCGGGGATAAAAATATTGTTAGAAGAATAACTAAAAATCTTGCTAATGTATAAGTTAAGTAAAAAATAGAATGAAAAATAATCATATAGCAGAGGAGATTGGGTAATATGAAGGAACAAAAGAAATCTTCTTGGGGAGCGGTTCTGGTGTCATTTTTAAAGGAATTTCTATTAAACTCATTCGAAGCCCCAGGTCATCTTTATTATGATGAAAATTTAACTAATGAAGGAAAAAGAAAGAAAAATTATATTTGGAGGGTGCTTCTACTGGTGACTGCGGTAGGAGTAGCTTTGCTTCCTGTTATAGCTTGGAACATGTTTGTTCCAGATGTGCTATGGGCAAAAATAGTTACCGTTGTAGTGTGTGAAGGCTATGTTG
Source organism: Ruminococcus sp. AM42-11 (assembly GCF_003480145.1). Taxonomy (NCBI): domain Bacteria; kingdom Bacillati; phylum Bacillota; class Clostridia; order Eubacteriales; family Oscillospiraceae; genus Ruminococcus; species Ruminococcus sp. AM42-11. The sequence continues at coordinate 40,493 of NZ_QUIO01000020.1, forward strand.
TTTTTATAGTAAGTATGGAGATTATCCAAATAAAGGATGAGCTAAAGGAAGATATGTTAAAAATAGGGGGATATAAAATTACTCCCAAAGGAAGTATTTCCCTATTTAAAGAAATTGATTTTAAGATTGCTCAAACAGAGTATTCTTATACAATATTGATTTCTAAGAAACCTTTAAAATGGCTTTATAAGAAGTTTTATGTTACAATCTATGGAAGACATGGAAAAGTAAAAAAGATTGAATTGGTTCGAGCAGACAAAAAGTATTCTACGAAATATGAGACAATGAATGGTACAGTCTTAGAAAAGTTGCAAGAAGAAAATAATAGGTTTTTAAGGAAATGCTTAGGTACTCCCAGTAAAAAGAGTATGACAGGCGTCGAATATTATTATGAGTGGGGACAAATACAATCCTTCTATGATGATCGTTCTTGTCAAACAGGAATTGTAATTATGTTTTAAAATAAGGAATATTGTATCTCTTGCTTCCGTATGCAGAAAGATTACATCGGTACAGAGAAATGTGGTAGTGATACACCAAAGAACACAGGCGAAACCTTATATCTCGGTTCCACAAGTAGCGAATCTTTCAAAAGAGAGAGATGGGTAAAACTTCGCTGTTTATATAATAGTAGGGGACGATGTTTTATCCCCTGCTATTATACGTTTTTTAGCATGTTTTCACCAATATTGCTTGGTACCTAACCGATTTTTCAAATAACATCTGATTCCAAGATATACTCCCTGAGAAAGTACGAAAAGCAATAGAAGATTTACGGAAAGTGCTTTTTTAATTGCTTCTCCAAAATAAATGATGACAGCAGTACTTGTCAGTATCATCAGTAGAGTAATAACATCCCAACAGTTTTTCTTATATAATTCTATAACCTTTATTTCTATCAGTATCGCCAGTATCCCTGTCCCTGCCACACATATTCCGACAACCAATATCAGAAATAACCAATATACCATTCCGGCTATAAAAGGATTTGGAATTTTTGTGCTAATCTGTGCCACAGATTGCCCGGCATCAATTGTCCAACCGATAAAAGTTTGTAGGAATGACGCTGCATCATGGAAGAATGATTTACAATCGGAAAGGAACACATCGGACTGTACTGCCTGAAAAAGAGTGGTTGTCAGCGAATACCATGCAAGAAGGAACAAGGTTGTTTGGAACATTACCGTTTTTGCTTTATACTGTCCGGCAAGTCGCTCTTTTTGTGTTCCGTATTTCGCTTTTTCATTCTGATAGGCTGTCCGGTCACAGGATTCACATTTTTCATAGAGTACCGGCTTTTCTACCGGTATCTCTACGATTTTCTGATGTGTCCGGGCATAATCCCGTTGTTGTGTTAAACAGCGTATTTTATTTTGATATTCCCCGATCATGACGTTTGCGCTTCGCAGCTTCTCTTTCTCGTTCCGCAATGCTCTGTCTGCCAGCTTCAAGTCGTTCTTTAATGCTTGAATATTCCCGGCTCTGTTCTCTTTGTTTAATTTCTCGTTCAAGATCAGAGATTCGTTGAGCTGCGTCTTCAGTTCCACGATAAGCTGGTCTTTCTGTTCCAGTTCTTCTTGTATCTCCTCGGTCAGGAGCAGAAGCTCTTCCAACTGTTCGGCGTTCTTTAATTCTCTGGATTCGTTCATCTATATCACGTCCTTTCTCTATCTGCTGTTCCAGTTCAGCAATTCGGTGTTATCCTCTGCTGATTTGGTCGTTTCAATCAATACGCTACATTCTTCCATCGTAATTCAGCCCTTTCTTTTTAATTTTGAATATGAAAAAAGCAGTCGATCATAAATGAAAGGCTGCTTTAAATCATATCCTTTATTGCTTTGTGTGGAGATTTAACTGATTGTCTATGTCCCGTCCGGCATACATTACTCTAAGTATTGTTACAACTTTTTTATCGCTGTCTGGAATATAAAGTACCACATAATTGTCTACTGGTAATACACGAAGTCCACGACTTTTCCACGGTTCTTTTTCATATTTTCGATAACGCTCCGGCATCGTATCCAGACTTAATATCTGTTCTTCCAGACGGTCAAGCTGTCCGCTTGCATTTTCCGGCGATTGTAATTCAAAAGAAATATATTCAAAAATCCCTCTCAAATCACTGTCAGCCTGTTCGGATAATTCTACTTCATATATCATAAGCCATAATCCTTGCGAATGTCAGCAAATGCTTTCTTCGCATTTTTTGTCCGTCCAGCCTGCATATCCGCATATCCTTTCTCCAATTCTTCATTGAACTCTGCTTCTGATAATGTGCTGATATCAACAGGTCTGTCAGATGGTATTTTTACTTCAAACGGAAGTCCTCTCTGTAAGATAATCTGTTTATAAAACATATTGATAGCACTGGAAGCAGGGATACCAAGTGTAGACAGGATACTTTCTGCTTTTTCTTTGACATCTGGTTCAATCCTTGCATATAAATTTGCTGATTTTGTAGCCATATAAAACATCTCCTTTCGTGAGTAGTATTTCCATCTATCTTTATTATATGCAAATGTCCGCACAATAGCAATACTAATTTTATGCTCCAATAATCTTATTGAATAACTGTAACAATACATCTTTTACGCCGGACGCATTGAATACAAGACCAACGGCTACTAAGGCAACTACCAAGAATCCGATAAGTTTGGAAAACTCACGCTTACAGGATAATCGAACTACTGCATACTAACCGCCACAGGGAACTCCTAATCCCTTGCTCATGAGGGGAAGAATAGTTTATCATATTGTAAAAAAATATAAAAAGTTTTTGTGTTTTTAAATGATTTGTTAAGGTTAGTTGTTTATATATAGAGAAGAATAATTAAGAGAAAAGTGATGGATATGATACAAGACTGGATGATAATAAACAAAATTAAGATGGGAGATCCTGATGCATGGGATATTTTAGTACATAAATATTATGATAGTGTGTATTTTTATTGTGTTCGCAGATGTTATGGAGACTGCGATATAGCTTCTGATTTAACACAGGATATTTTTTTAAAATTGGTAGAAAGTTTACCTAGATACCGATTCATAGGAAAATTTCAAAATTATCTATACACTATGGCTGTCAATACTTGCAATAATTATTTGAAAAAAAGACATATTGAGCAAATAGAACTCACAGATAATTTTACAACTGATTTAGACACTTCATTGATTGATGAAATATTACATGATGAGAGAAAAGAAACGGTTCAAAAAGCACTTGATTTACTTCCTGAAATACAACGAGAGGTTGTGATACTACGGTATTATCACGATTTAAAGGTAAAAGATATTGCGACAATTACTGGCGTGGGGGTATCTACTGTACAGTCACGTATTTATCAAGGCCTTAGAAAATTAGAAAAAGTTTTAGAAAGAGAGGAATTTTATGATGGATAAAAAAGATATTATATCGAAATTGGCTGGTTATAAATTAGAAGGTGATATAGAAGGACGTGAAAAAACCATCGAATTAGGATATGAAATAATGATTAGACTTGAAATGAGTCGACATTCTTACTTTGAGCTATTCCTGTCAACTTTTCGCTTCATACATGTTCATACTTGGATAATTCAATTATTCATCTTTCTATCAGGGATAACTATGGCATTAAATTTTAAAAATTTACAGCCGATAAGTGAAATAATGTTATGCATTACAGGTGTAATATTCATTTCGGCTTTATTTTTTTTAGATGAATTATTCAAAAGTTTTACTACAGGAATGTGGGAATTGGAACAGACATTCAAATATGATTTGCGACAACATATTATGATGAAATTATTGATTTTTGGCATTATTGATATGGTAATTGTTATTTTGCTTTCTCTTATGACTAAATCTATAGTATCTTTGCCTTTGTATCAGATATTAGTCTATGTACTTGTTCCATACAATATTGTTTGCATTATTTTATTTTCGCTTATAACTATATGGAGAAAGCAATTACATAATTATTTCCTATGGTGTATATCGGGAAGTATTTGTGTCGCAGTTATTTTAATTGCAAATATCTTTAAAATATATGAAATCCGAATGCTTTATTGGGGAATAGCATATTTCATTACAACGACAATATTAGGGATTATCTTATATTCTCAAACTAAAATAATCAAATGGGAGGTAGCTTCAGTATGGAATTAACTATTAATAATATAACAAAACAATATGGGAATGTAACTGTGCTTGATGATGTGTCGTATCGATTTACTCCTGGAATTTACGGAATATTAGGTGCTAATGGGGCGGGTAAAACAACTTTATTTCGTATTATTTGTGGACTGATGAGAGCAAATTGTGGAAATATACAATATGACCATAAAGATATTGCTCTGCAAGCAGAATATTATCGCTCGATTCTTGGATTCTTACCACAAGATTTTCGATACTATCCTGATTTTACAGGATTAAATTTTATGATGTATATCGCTTCATTGAAAGGCTTAAATGGGAAAATAGCAAAAAAGAGATGTTTAGATTTATTGATTCAGGTTGGCTTAGATGATGTGAAAAATAAAAAAATCAGAAAGTATTCTGGCGGAATGAAACAGAGACTAGGTATCGCTCAAGCAATGATTAATAATCCGGAAATTTTAATATTAGATGAACCTACGGTAGGGCTCGATCCCAAAGAGCGAGTTAAATTTAGAAAACTGATAAGTTCGTTTGCATCAGAAAAAATAGTATTATTGTCTACACATATTGTATCAGATATAGAATATATAGCAGATGAAATCATTATTCTAAAAAAAGGTAGAATTGAAAATACAGGCACAATAAGATATTTGTTGAAAGATATTAACAAGTGTGTATGGGAATGCCTGGTTCCAGAAAAAGAAGTAAATCGAATTGAGCAAGTATATACAGTAAGTAATCGTAAATATGGAGAAGACGGAGTTGTTCTTCGACTTATTTCAAGGGAAAAACCTTTTGCAAATGCGAAACAAGTTGATCCGGTTTTAGAAGATTTGTATTTGTTTTATTTTAGAGAGGGGGAATGAGAGTATGACATCGCTAATTAAGTTTGAACTTGGGAAAATATTGAGAAACCGAACTGTATTTGGTGGGATTGTTGTAGGATGCTTAGTCCTTCTGGGGATTTTTTTTGTTGGGTATCACTATTCACAGCTATCAATGAGTGAAGCGAGTAATAAGAAAAAGGGGTTTGAAAAGAGCCTCGATGTAATAATAGATGAAAAATATTCTGGAGAGTTTACAGATGAAAAAGTTAAAATGATTCTGTCTGATTCTATGAATAATTTCCAAGAGAATGAAGAGAAAAAAGTTGTTAATAAGCCTTTTTATCCATTTTATTGGGAAATGGGAGATACTTTTTTTTCAAAAGATGCCGAAAATGTTTATTCAGAAATGATTGAACAGGTTAATAAAGGCCAAAGATTAACAATAGAAGACGTGGATTTATATTCATTGGACGAGGTTGGATTTAAAAAATTTGATACTCCTTTGACATTAGGAAATTATGTTCCATGGACAGACTTATATCGAGTACTTGGATATATATATGCTCTTTTGTCCATAATTACAATATTGGTATCTTCCATAGTGTTTTCAGATGATAATTCTAAAAATATCAATCAGATTCTGTTAGTTACAAAATATGGAAGAAACAAAATGATATTTGCTAAATTGATTGCGACAAGTATTATTACAGTGAGTTTATTTATTATTTTTCAATTGGTCAACATAGGTGTTTTCTCTACAATGTATGATATGAGCGGATGGAATTCAGACATACAAACAAATTTGTCGTTGGGATTATTTGACTTCCCTTTGCAATATAACCATATTCAAATATACTTTTTAATTCTTGTCATGCAATTAGTTGGTATTGGATTTGTTGAGAGTGTAACATTGTTAATATCAGCTCTTATGCATTCATCTATGTCAGTATTAGCTGTTTCATTAGGGGTATATATATTACCATTATTGCTGGTGCAAATGATAAAAACAGGGGTAGGTAACAAAATTTTGTATTTGTTTCCAATAAATAATTTGAATGTACAAAATATATTAGGTATTCTATATTCAAAAGATGCTTTTTTCTTCCATTCCTTCTTCATTAATATAGGATTTATATTTATTTTTCAGCTCTTAATACGAGTAGGGATGCAACTATATTGCTTTATTTATATTAAACATTGGAAGTTTTAATGATTTTTTCAATGAAAATGCAATTGAAGAAAAAATATGATATCATGTGAGTAACAAATCGGGATTTGTGGAGAGATTTCCTGAACTTTCCTTATTTTACAGGCTTTTCAGCCCATTAAATAGTGAAATGATATGTATTTTCCCTTATTTTTGCCCTTATGCGGAATCCGCAAGGGAAATAAGGGAAATTTTTAGTTAAGCATTGCTCGCTACTTTATCAAGAAGTCTTGCGGAATCCCGTTTTGCTTTTCTTGTTGAGTGAGCGTAAATATTCATTGTGGTACTGACATCAGAGTGTCCTAACAGTTCCTGTACATCTTTCGGTGCAGCTCCATTGGAAAGCAGATTGCTGGTATAAGTGTGACGCAACTGGTGAAAATGGAAATCTTCAAATCCTTCCAGCTTCTTTGCCACTGATCTGCATACAATGCTGAGTGTACTCGGCAGTTCCAAAGAGCCATCTGGTCGCAGGCAGACAAAGGAGATTTCTTTGTAATCTGTCGGGACTTCCTGTGTTCCGTCAAGATGATAGTATTCATAATATACCCTGTTTTTCACATGCACTTCTTTGTAGTAATTGCGGTGATATAATTCGCCATACTGCATCCGGTTTTTGAGCTGTTCTTTTCTGGCAGCTTTCAGTATTTCAGTCAGCGTATCTCCAAAATCAACAATCCTTACTTTTTTCCGTTTCGTTGGTCCGATAATATTTTTGTGTTTCATGCCGTCGTAGCGGATACTGCGTTTTATGGTCAGGCATTGTTCCTCAAGGTTAATGTCCTGCCATGTAAGACCACAGGTTTCCCCGATACGGAGCCCGGCATAATACGCAATTTGAATCGGAAGAATAGCAGGTGGATTTTTCTTTTCCAGATATTGGATAAGCCGTTCATAATCCTCATGTGAAATCGGCTGTGTACCTTCTTCCACTTCATCATCGGAAAAGAGGTCAACTTCCTCTGCCTGCTTTTTCAGCTTAATATACTGCATCGGATTGAAACTGATTAACTGTTTTGGAAATACTGCAAAACGGAATGACTGCTGTAACACTGCGGAAAAAGAATGGATATAATCTTTGCTGTATCCCTTTTTTACTTTCCCGTCTGGAAACTCACCACCGAATGTAAGCAGATCAAGAAATGCCTGTAAATGTTCGGCAGTAACTGTTTTCAGTTTGCGGTCTGCAATCGGGTGTTTTTTGATACATCGGATTGCACCAAGATAATTTTCCACTGTACCGTTGCTGAGTGTCCCAGTTTTCAGTTCTTCTTCTGCCCACATATCCAGAAGTTCCCCTACGGTAAGATTATCTGCCTTTGCAACAAACTTCTTATCTTCGTAGTCTTCCAGTGCCTTGCGGAGAAGCTTTTCCGTCTCACTTTTACTTTCGGTTCCGGCGTATTCTTTCTGAACCATTTTACCGCTTGCATCTTCTACATAGAAACGATAGTACCATTTTTTTCCTTTTTTTCTAACAGATCCTTTTGCCATAATCGTATGTCTCCTTTCGATATCAGACAATCGGAACTGCTGAAATGCTTCTTGCGTGTAGGCATCTTATGGACAAGTCCATAAGCCAATTCGCCGCTCGTCAAATCTGTAAACAGCTTGACTCGCTTGCGCTCATTGTATCATAACTCCGATTATCTTACTATACCGATTCAGAATCGTCATACATAACTTCGGATAAAAGATTTGCAAGCCTTTGTTCTGCCGCTTCCGGTTTCTTTGAATAGAGCCTTACAACATCTGCCATATCATTAAATGCGTTGACAGTATGTGTGATCTCCCTGAGAAACATAATCTCATTATATTCATCTTTCGATTCAAATCCCATTACTTTGGCAATGTCCGCATCTTTGGTACTGCCTTTGTAATTTTTACAGGCGAACTGAAACGAATCCAGAAACAGTTCATATTGCTTTAACATTAACAGCAGTAAGTCTTTAGAAAAAGCGTCTTCTGTTTTATTGAGGTCAAGAGGAAACTGTTTGAGAATGTCGCCCATCGCATCACGAATCTGCAATTCTTTCTTATCCGTAATATCAGTTTCATATTCATCGGTTTCCCCTTTGAGCCATTCAATCGATACATGAAGTGCTTCCGAAAGACCTTCCAGTACCATCTTTTTGGTATTGTCAATCGAACCATTCTCATAACGCAGGATTGTGGAAGCGGTAACTCCCATCTTCTCTGCGACATAAGGCTGTGTCAGATTTAATTCCAGACGGCGCTGTTTTGCCCTGCTGCCAATCAGCTTGCGTAGTTCTTTATCTTTCATGCTGATGTGCTCCTTTTTCGGTATGTCATTACTATACCACGCAACAAAATATATTGCAATATGCAATTTTAAGAAAAGCAGAAAAATTTCATAATGCTTGACAAAGCAATATAAACACGCTATACTGACAGCACAAATGAAATTGCATAATGCAATTCGAAAGGAGGTGGTCATATGACGCAAAGAAAGATTGCCTTATCTATTGAGGAAGCTGCTGATTATACGGGAATTGGCAGGAACACCCTGCGAAAGTTGGTAGAGTGGAAGAAACTTCCGGTATTGAAGGTTGGGAGAAAAGTCCTGATCAAAACGGATATGCTGGAACTTTTTATGGAAGCCAACGAGGGCAGGGACTTGAGGGATAAGGGAAATGTGAAAGCAGTCACAAGAAACGGTTCAACTTAAAAAAGCGGTTCCCGAAGAAACCGCCAAAGGTTCTATCAGACCGGAGTCATGATATACCTACACGCAAGCAGATTATACCATGTACTTCGTCTGACAGACAACAGGAAACTTATGTTTGGAAAAAAAGAAAGGACGATGATATTTATGGCAAGATCAACAAAGAGTTATGAGGAGCGTATGCTCCAGTTGGAAAAGAAAGAACAGGAAAGCCTTGAGAAAGCAAAACAGTATGCAGCACAGAAACGGGAACTGAAGAAACGTCAGAAAGATGTGGAAACCAAAAAACGGACACACAGGCTCTGCCAGATTGGCGGTGCAGTGGAATCGGTACTGGGTTCTGCGATTGAGGAAGATGATATCCCAAAGCTGATCGGCTTCTTAAAAAGGCAGGAAGCAAATGGGAAATTCTTCTCAAAGGCAATGCAGAAAGAGCCAGTTGCAAATACGGAGGAAGTGTAATGCCGGAGGGAGTGGAGTTTCCATTCCCTTCATTGCTTTTTTATGAAGGGCGCACTTATGGACAACCAGAGGTCGTCCGTATAAGTTTGCCACAGGTGGCAACCGGTCTGCGCTTACGCTTGCCGGGCTCGTTCCGTCGGCGGGGCTTTCAGCCAGACCTGCTCATGCCGCAGGAGGCACTCTTCGCCAGAGGGGCACATTCCATGCAGGCTGTTATGCACAGGGCACTCTTACGCAGAGGGTGCTCCGGCAGATACCATTTTCTTTTAGGAAAAACGTTACCTGCCGGAAATCAAAGCCGGATACGGCAGAATGGGGGAAACGGAGCATGGCGATTTTTCATTATACAGTAAAGATTGTTGGACGCAGCAAAGGAAAATCCATCATATCGGCGTCTGCTTATCTCAATGGCGATGTGATGAAAAATGAAGAAACAGGCAGGATCAGCTACTATACTTCAAAAAAAGAAGTCGTTTATACCAGCCTGCTGATGTGTGAAAATGCACCACAGGAATGGCAGAATGTACCTGCTGAAAATATCAGACGGTTCCAGAAATCTGTCCGATATAAAAGGGCAGATAACCAAAATGCTGCACTGGAAAAATTCAAACTTACTTTTCAGAAGCAGCGTTTATGGAATGAAGTCTTGAGGATAGAAAAAAGTTCAGATGCACAACTCGGCAGGTCATTTGAGTTCTCACTTCCGAAAGAATGGAGCCGACAGGAACAGATTGATTATACAACTGAATATATTCAAAAGACCTTTGTAGATAAGGGAATGTGTGCGGATTGGAGTATCCACGATAAAGGAGATGGTAATCCCCATGTGCATTTATTGGTGACGTTGCGACCATTCAATTCAGACCACTCATGGGGTAACAAAGAAATCAAGGATTGGGAGTTTGTCAGAGATGAAAATGGAAATATTGTGGTGGATGAATCCCATCCGGACTGGTGGCAGGATAAAAAGAACCCTGACCGTCATGGAATCCGAATCCCCGTACTTGATGAAAATGGAGTCCAGAAAGTCGGGACAAGGAACCGCAAACAGTGGAAACGTGTATTAACCGATGCTACCGGGTGGAACAATCCGAAAAATTGTGAGCTATGGCGGAGCGAATGGGCAAACGTCTGTAATGCACATTTGAAAACGGAAAATCACATTGACCATCGTTCTTATGCAAGGCAGGGAAAATTAGAGATACCGACGATCCATGAGGGCGCAGATGCCAGAAAAATTGACGAGAAATTTCAAAACGGACAGACATCCTCTACTTCATGGAAAGTAGAGGAAAACCAGATCATAAAAAGACAAAATGCACTGCTGGATAAAATACAGATTTCTTTTGGAAAAGTATCCAGTGCATTAACACAATGGAAGGAGCGATTGCGTGACATTAGAAGAAAGCCGGGAAGTCATTCCCATGATGGAGACAATGATAAACCAGATCGAGGAACAGCAGAATCTTATGGCAGAGATGGTACAGGAATTGCAGGAACGGGACAGGCAGCTCCTGTCTTTTCAGGAGCAGAACCAGAGTTTAAAAAGCTTAAACAGCGAATTATCCAGGCTGCTAAATCTTTTGCCAGATACAGAAGAACTGCTCTCACAGATCGAGCAACAGAAAACCAGAATCGAACAGTTGGAAAACGAGAATCAGCAATGGCAGGAATTAACGCAGAAGCTGAACAACGAGAACAGCTTATTGCAGAAACAGAACAGCGAATTGCTGACCTTAAACAGCAGATAGAGAAAGCGAGGGAGATCGATGAGCGAATGCAGAAACTTAGAGAACGTCGGGCAGGTGGAAGAACTTCTGCTGATGACCGAACAGATGCAGGACGAACTGGATCAGAAAGACCAGACAATCCAGGAACTAAACAGGCAGCTAAGCGAATCGCTGACCTTGAACGAGAAATTGAACAGCGAAAACAGAGCCGAGAATATCGAAGCATTGCGGACAAGATTAAGGCAAACAGAGGAACGATTGACCAGCGAGACAGACAGCAGGAAAAGAGCCGACGCAGAAGCCGTGGCATGGAAATTTAAGTATGAAAAAGCAGAGCAGGAAAAACTTTATGCACAGACACACCAAAAGACGGTAGAGGTAGCTGTTGAGAAAAAAGTGCCTTATGAGAAATGTGAAAAATGTGACCGTACTGCTTACCGGAAAGCAAAAGAAAAATGCGATAGCCGTAAAAGCCAGTTAGAAAAGAAATATAAAAATATGACGATTGGTTATGAAAGTATCTTGTTTCTACTGGCATGGTACAGCATAACAACAACACTGTTTACTGCGATTCTTTCGCCGGTTTTCCTTAACGACTGTATCGTCTTTTTCGGTGCGTTAGGAAAAGGAATGGGAAGTTTATTTCGGGAGTTTGTGACAGGTGCAGACTCTTTCGGACAGTTAAGCAGTGGAATACCTAACAGTATTCTTTCCGGGATTGTGTACTGGCTGATTGCCGGTACTGTCATGGCAATTTTATTCGTAATAACCGGGTGGCTGATAATCGGGATTGGTTATCAGGTAGGAAAAATCTACCGGAAATATTGTTGGGATATCATCAGTATCGTGGTAGCGATAACGAGTACAGCTGTTGTAATTTACTTTGGAGAATGGATTAAAAACGCTAATCCGATAAATCTTATTGTATTGCTATTACTGTCGCATATTATTTATATTGGAATCAGATGTTATGTGAAAGACTGGATGGAAGAACGAGGATATTATTAAAAGAGGACAGGGAAATTTCATAATCTTCCTGTCCTTAGTAAGGGACTATTGATTGTTTATATAAAGAAAAAGTATATAAATAAATCTTGACAATTAATACGAACTCGGACTATAATACAAAAGTCCGGATTCGTACTAATTTAAGGAGGAAAAAGATGAGAAAAGATAATAATATGATAATACAGTTGCAACGATATTATGCTTTATGGAAAGAATGTACAGCAATGTATGAGGAATGGTCAAAGGATCAGGGACTGTCTTCAAATGGAGTTTTTGCTTTGTATTCATTTTATGAAAGTAATGGAAGATGCACGCAGAAAATGATAAGTGAAGAATGGAATATACCTAAGCAAACGGTAAATACGATACTAAAAGATTTTCAGAAAAAAGGATACATCAATATGGTATCTGATGATTCAGACAAGAGAAATAAGCTGATATGCCTCACAGAATCAGGAATGGAATATACGAAAGATATCATAGAAAAACTGCACTCAAAAGAAATATATGTAATCGAAAAAATGGGATTAGAGAATATAGAAAGTCTTAATGATAATACAGAGCTGTTTATCAGACTTTTCAAGGAAGGAGATTGTAAGAAAAATGAATCATAAATCATTATTTTTTAAATATGTTATTCCATCTATTATAGCATTTGCATTATCAGGAATATATGCGATAGTGGATGGATATTTTGTAGGCAATACCATAGGAGATGCTGGACTTTCGGCTATTAATATTGCATATCCGATTGAGGCTTTGATTCAGGCTCTTGGAACAGGAATTGGTATGGGAGGAGCTGTTTATTACTCAATTAATGCAGCAGAAAAGAAAGGAAAACGGGCAGAAGAATTTATTGCTACAAGCTGGTGGCTTCTTGTAATAGTAAGTGTTATCAGTACCATAATTATTTACTCCTTTTCGTCTAAAATTTTAGGATTGCTTGGAGCAGATGGAATTATATTAACAAATGCGACAGATTATATCAAAATTATAGCACTTGGAGCAATATTGCAGATTCTTGGAACTGGAATGATGCCATTCATTAGAAATTATGGAAACTCTTTCTGGTCAATGTTTGCGATGGTTGGTGGATTCATAACCAATATTGTTCTGGATTTTATCTTTGTATGGATATATGAAATGGGCATGAAAGGTGCAGCCACAGCTACAATAGCCGGACAGGGTGTGACTGCAGCAATTGCAATCATATACGCATTATATAATAAAAAGTTTTATGTGTATGTATCCTTAAAAAATGTAAAAGAAATGTGTGGCGCTATATTCAGAGTAGGTCTTGCACCATTTGGGCTAGCATTGACTCCTAATATTTCATTGGTGTTTATAAACCGATTCTCCGCTTCTTATGGGGGAGAAAAAGCTATTGCAACTTATGCATGTGTATCCTATATTATCTGTATCATATATCTCATATTGCAGGGCGTAGGTGATGGAAGTCAACCTTTAATGAGCCGTTTTTATGGTGAGAAGGATCAAGAAAGCCTGAGAGGAGTTCAGAGAATGGCATACATTTTTGCAATAATTCTTGCTGTTTGTGGTGGAATTATCATGTATGTAAACAGAGCAAATATTGGAGGGGTTTTCGGAGCTTCTTATGAAGTAAGTATTGAGATTTCTAAAATTGTACCTATATTTTTAGTGTCATTACCATTTGTTGCGATTACCAGAATAGCGACAGCTGGATTTTATGCTACTGAAAAAAGTGGATTGTCATACATTCTTACATTCATTGAACCAGTATTGATGCTGATATTTATGCTTGTTTTACCACCTTTATTTGGTGGACAGATTATGATATGGTGGAGTACGGTATTGGCACGTGTTTTTTCAGCGATTCTGGCATTCATACTAATAAAATATTGCGAAAAGGGAGATTTGCAATATGGAATACAGAAAATTTAACAATCAGATAGTAGCAAGAATAATCTAGGTTTATCTATTGTATTTTTAAGGACAGCCTCATAGCAATAGGGCTGTCCTTTTAAATTATGAAGCTAATTTTTAATAAATTCTAGTAGATTTTGATTGGAATAATCATAACTCTAATGAATCTTCAGCATCTACCCACATCTGTAAATTCCCATCAAGATATAACCTTGCATATTCTAATGGCTCATCGATTGCAAGCGATGTCAAAGCACAATCAGATCCAGGTGTGGTTCTTAAATTTTTTTCTGCTTCCCAACAATCAATACGGAGTATATAGCCCGTATTAGTATATACATCAATGCTGTTGCACTGTGGATTGTATTCTGCAAATATTGTTCTCATCGTATCCCATCTCCTTATCATTTAATCAATCAGTAGTAGCAAAAATTAAGAAGCATTTCAATCAGTTCACCATGTCACTTTTATTTTGTGTTATACTGTCTTATAGATTTTTCTTGCCCTTGTATTTGCCCTTATCAGAGTGCATAAACACTGATGGGACGATATAACACAAGGGAAATAATAAGGGAAAGCTCACCTGCGACAAATCCAGTGTTTTCAAGGGGTTGCGAAGAATTTAATAATAAAATATAACAGTTATTAAATTTCTTAAAACAGGTGAAATCTCAATCGGGATTGACCGAGTTCTTTGAGTGAGATACACTTCTTGGACGAAGGGAAGGAAGAAGAAAAAAGTACTTTAGAGGTATTATGGAATGAGTAATAAATTGGTTAAGCACCAAGAACCAAAAGAAATATTAACTGGAAATCAAAAGAAAATTTTGTTTTGGATTTGTTTCATTATTTTAAGTATAGCTTTCATTACAGTCTGGATAAATATACTTTTGACATCTAAAGCATTTAATACACAAATGGAAGAGATGGTACTGGGAGAAGATTACTATATGGAGGATATTGTGATTACAGGTAAAAGGGCTGAAGCTGCTTCGGCTGATACGATATCTCGGAATTATTTCTTCTACTACAACAATGGAAAAGTGAATGATTATCACAAGCGAATGCAAGTACCGGGATTTGTATATTCGGAATATAATGTAGGAGATTCCATAGCTGCATATACCACAGACCATGTTAGTTATTCTTATTACAAGTATGGGATTCTTCCGGATACAGAGTATACAAACAATGAATTAATGAAAGTGGCTGGCGTATTGCTTGGAATTGGAATATTTTTATTGGCTTTGTTTGGGGTATTAAGTAAGAAAATGAATTACAAGAAGTAACCAACTTCCCGTTTATTGGGAAGTCGCAGAGAACGAAAAATCGGTATTTGTGGGGTGGTGAATATGAAAAAGAAAATTTTAAAAGCAGTTTTAGGTATTCTTATTTGTTGGGGGATTTTTGTTGCTATTGAGGGATTTCGTTTGATTGGAAGCACTGACCCAGGAAAATGTCCGCTTATAACACTTGGAAGCACACAAACTGCGGATGAAATTGCTGATTATGGAAGTTTAGGATTTTCACAAACATATCATCTGACAAACGGCGATGCATTTGTATATGGTGAATTTCGAGTTTGGGGAATCAGAATTGCAAGATGGGAGAGTTAAATTCTAGTTTGTTGAATTTAAAAATGAAATAAAGTTCCAGTAATCATAGAGTGTATGGATTCAATTCCATATGCTCTTTTTCTTTACTTAATTTCATGAAAAATGTAAAAATCTAATGTTACGAGTTGCATTAAAGAAAACTCGTAAGAAAAAAGTAAAAAAATTTGCTTTTGACCACTGTAAAACATGCTCTGAGCGTTTCGTTATATGAAGGGATAATTTTTCTTTCATATTTCAAAGAAAAGAGGATAAAGAAATGTCAGAAAAAAGATGTTATACAGTTCAAGAGTTACAGGAAATCTTAGGAGTCAGCAGACCTACTATTTATAACCTTTTAAAGAAAAAGGAATTCCGGTGGATCCAGTTGGATGGCGGAAAGTATCGCATCTCTAAGAAGAGTTTCGATGACTGGCTCGATAACTTGGAACAATAAAAAACAGGGTGTTGATCAGGCAGATTTTGTCTGCAATCGACATCCTAAATTTTTATCTGGATTTGAGATATGATATAAGAAAAAAAACTAACACTAAAAAAGACAGGAAGTGAAGAATAAATGGCAACAGCAATTATGAAACAAAAAGAAGTTCCGGAAATGGACGATGTTGAAGAGATCATTTCAAAGATATCAGAAGACAGTCCTTACAAACGGCGTCCGACACAAAAGAGAACCTGGATGACCGTGCCGGAAATGGGAAAGCTGCTGGGATTAAAAAAGACAGATCGATACTGGCTGGTGCATAAAAATGTTTTTGAATCTAAAGAGATTGCTGGAAAGATACGAATCAATATTGCCAGCTTTGAAAAATGGTACGCCAATCAGATTAAATACCATAAAGTTACCGGAGAAGAACCAGGGAAAGAATTGAAATCCTGGTCCTATTCCGTTAAGGAAGTTGCGGATCTGTTGGGTGTTGATGAGTATCTTGTTTATGATTTACTCAAGAAAAATCAAATGGAAGCTGTTATTGTCGATTACTGGAAACGAATACCAAAAGAATCTTTTCAGAACTGGTATAAAAGCCAGTCCCGGTATCGAACAAAGGAAGACAGAAAAAAAGACGCTCTTCTGGAAGATGCAACAATTACGATGCCTGAGATGGCACAGCTGCTTGGAACAACCAGAAGCGCAGTATATACAATTCTTGATAATCCAAAGTATAGTCATTTTTTTGAATTCATTGTGATTGCAGAAAAGAAAAGGATCACAAAAGAGAGTTTTCGAAAATTCCTGGAAGGTCAGGATCGGTATAAGCTGGATCCATCGAATGATTATGAAGAACTTGCACAGGAACAAAATATTGCCCTGGCTAATTTCCGGCGGAAGAAATTATCACAGACCGGAATACGAGGAAGCAATGGAAATATAAAGTATCTTACTTTTGATGAAGCTTCCTATCTGGCAAAGGTCAGCAGAAGCATGATCAACAAGTGGGCGGATAAAGGAAAGTTCACAGTAATAAAAGTTGGCAGTCGAGTTAGGATCCGTCGGGATGAATTTGAGGACTGGATGGAGCAAAGAGATTTGGAAAGGAGTATGCAATAATATGGCATCTATAAGAGAACGAAACGGAAAATTTAATGTAATCTATTCTTATACGAATGAAAAAGGTGAGAGGAAACAGAAGTGGGAAACCTATGAAACGAAAGCCGAAGCAAAGAGAAGAAAAAAAGAAATTGAATATAAAAAAGAGATGGGATCATTTGTCGTCCGTAAATGCAAAACACTGGACGAGCTTATTACAGAATATGTTGCACTTTATGGCAAAGAAAACTGGGCGCTTTCTACATATGAAGGAAATGTCTCTCTTATCAATAACTATATTCTTCCGATCATTGGTGATACGAAACTCTCAGAGATCAATACCCGTTTCATCGAAAGATATTATCAGAGTCTTTTGAAGAGACGTGCAGTTATCAATCCATTGAATAAAACCAGTCGAAATGAATTTGTATCTTCCAGTACGGTCAGGGATATTAATAAGCTGCTTAGAAACTGTTTTGAACAGGCAGTGAAATGGGAGTTGATGGAGAAGAATCCTTGCACCCATGCGACTGTACCAAAACATAAATCACAAAAAAGAGACATCTGGACAGCGGATACATTGATGTATGCGCTCAGTGTCTGTGAAGATGAACGATTAAAGCTCGCAATTAATCTATCTTTCTCATGTTCCCTGCGACTTGGTGAGCTGCTTGGTCTTACCTGGGATTGTGTAGATATTTCTCATGAGGCAATTGAAGAAAACCGTGCATATGTCTTCATCAACAAAGAATCACAGCGTATAAGAAAAGAATCTTTAAATGCATTGGATGGAAAAGATGTGTTGTTGGTATTTCCGACAAATCATAAGAAGAATTCTACGGTCCGTATTCTGAAAACACCGAAGACAGAAAGTAGTGTACGTAAGATATTCTTACCGAAGAGCGTTGCTAATATGCTTGTAGACTGGAAAGCTGAGCAGGATGAAATGAAAGAAATCCTGGGTGACGAATATATGGACTATAACCTGGTTATGGCAAGTACCTTTGGTCTTCCTCTTGGTGATGGAGCAATCCGTGGCCCTTTAAAGAAATTGATCGAGGACTATAATCTCCCACCGGTTGTATTTCACAGTTTTCGTCATAGCAGTGTTACTTATAAGCTGAAACTGAATGGTGGAGACATCAAGGCGGTACAGGGTGATTCTGGCCATGCTCAGGTCAATATGGTTACAGATGTGTACTCTCATATTCTGGATGATGACAGAAGGAAAAATGCAGAGCTTTTTGAAGAAGCATTTTATGAGAAAAAGAATCTGGATCCACAGATGCATGTACAGCAGGAAAATAATAATACTACTGTTGCTGATGAAGTCGATCCGGAACTTCTGGCAAAAGTATTGGCGAATCCAGAGATGCGGGCATTGCTCAATTCACTGGCGAAGACGATGAAGTAATGAAAAATAGTGAAAAAATAGTGTAATTTTAGTGAAAAAACGATTCATAAAACGATATAATATATGGATGAAATGAGGATATTTATTGTGTATATGGATATTCTATCTCCATCATTTGATGATAGAATGACGGAGATAAATCTGAAATGAAGGAGATTCCTATGAGAGACTTTGATTTTATTGTAAGTCCTGCGAAGTTGTTAACACCTGAAATTGTTCAGATGGTTAGCAGCATCCATGAACATAAAGGCAAACAGGAATTATTTCTCGAAGCCAATGTAGATGAATTGAAAACACTCTTAGAAGTTGCATTGATTCAGAGTACGGGAGCATCCAACCGAATCGAAGGTATATCTACTGGTTATGTCCGTGTTTAAAAATATGAAAGCAGCTTATAAATTTGCCAGTCAAAAACGCATGGACAAACCGTCTCGTATGCGTTATATTATTTATAGACAAGAAAATATCTTGTACTTATGATAGGAAAGTTTAATTGAATACTGTTTACCATGATCGAACGTACGAAGCATGGTGGTCATATAACAGATGTCGATGGTAATATCAAGGCATTCCCCGATTATTAGCTGGGGCAAACAATCAGCTAACTTTCAAAGCTTTACAGAGCTTGACAGAGGGGGTATTCAGAATAACTCGAATTGAATCGGAAACAGTTTTATATAGTGTCCCATATGGGTTTACCTTACCTCAGATTGACAGAGAGTGACAATAGGTTGGAGCTCTCCTAAGCGGTAGGTCGGGTGTTCGAATCACCTCGGGAACGCCAAAAACTCCGCCGGAAAACCCAGTAAAATCAAGGGTTTCCGGCGTTTTTTCATTTTTACGGAAAAAGTGAAAAATCGTAAAATTCACAGATTTTCATTAGCAAAATCTCCGTCAGCTAATGGAAATTAGGACGAATGTCGTCCGCCTTTCAGGTGAACGACTTGCTAATAAAAATTAGCAGGATTTTCGCTATTTTGCTAATGAAAATGCCCTCTCTGCTAATGGCAGAAAAATTCGAGCAAAATTCCTGCTAATGAATAAGGCGTTCGTTACCCTGTTAATTCGTTCATTTAGGGGTGGTCAAGCGACAATCGCACACTACTTCTATGCCATTTCTTATTATATAATTGCGGTAACAGGAGGTGGTTGTTTTGAAAGAACAAAAATATCATTTATACCTTTCCAAGGACGAATACAGCGAAGTGCTGCAATCACTTATCCGTTTGAAGAACAGCCTGATAGCACAAGGCAGATACACGGACGCAGCAGATGATATTCTTTGCAAGGTGCTTTCAGCCAAGAAAAGAAAGTTCAAAATCAAATATATCTGAACACGAATAAAGACCGCCTACACTTTTGTAAGCGGTCTTTGCTAATTTAGAGTAAGTTAGACAAACTGGAATTTATTAGGCAAACAGAATAAGTGCAACACCTGTGATAAGCAGAACTATACCAACAACAAACTCTATCATTCCCACTTTCTTTGCGTATTCTTCTTTCTTCCGACCGGCTTTGAAATCCGCCTCAAAACCGTTGATAAGATTGTATTTCTTTTTAAAGTAAATGAAGTATCCAAACAGAAGGAATGCCAATCCCAGAACTACAGCCAATACCTTTAGGAATATCATATAAACACCTCCACAAAAAATTCAAATTTGTCTTTCTCTTAATTTCCTATTATACACCAAAATTATGAATATTTCTACCCGCCGTCTATTGACCTCAATTAAGAGGAAAGTAGGTGGCTTTTTTTGTTAGCAAAAAAATTTTCAAGAAATTTTGAAAAAACACCCCCCAAAAACGCTCTCCCATTTCAAACAAGTGAAGGGGTTAATTCCGAGCCACGAAAAGGTCAGCCCTTTCACTTGTATTTTGACAACTGAATAAACCATTCACTAAGACTTTAATTCTGATGATTTTAGCCACCTTATCGGGTACGCCGTGACTTCTGCATTGCAGAACAGCGAGAACTCCCGGTATAGGTAACAGGTTGCCCCTGTTACGGCGATGACAGTCAGAAGGATAATGATACTTCTCTACGGAGCTGGCGGAGTACCCGGCAGAGGTGAAATTCCTATGATACAGATTAGCAGTCTGTTCCTTAGTGACTTCCCGTGAGCTTATTGCTCGGCAAGGGGTGTTGAGAACAAATATTGCCCGACCGGTTAGGAAATGAGCCGGTCAAGTACATAGCCATACTGCGATGGCTATGAATTTCACGAAAGGAGGACGCACAAAGTGTCGAACTGCAAAACGATTGCGATATGCAATCAAAAAGGCGGAGTTGGAAAGACGACCACTACGGTAAACCTCGGCGTCGGTCTTGCAATGCAGGGAAAGAAAGTGCTGCTCATAGACGCAGACCCACAGGGCGACTTAACCACTTGTCTCGGTTGGCAGGATACAGACAACTTGGGTATCACGCTTGCAACGAAACTCACAGATGTCATAAATGAAACGATGAATGACCCTACGGTCGGTATTCTGCACCACGACGAAGGTGTTGACCTTATTCCGGCAAACCTTGAGCTTTCAGCAATGGAGTTTAACCTTGTCAACGCAATGAGCAGAGAGACGGCATTGAGAAACTATCTCAGCGAAGTGAAGGAGAAATACGACTATATCTTAATAGATTGTATGCCTTCCCTCGGAATGGTAACAATCAATGCTCTATCTGCGGCAGACAGCGTAATAATTCCTGTTCAGGCTCAGTATTTACCGGCAAAAGGTATGACGCAGCTTGTTCAGACCATTTCACGAGTTAAGAAGCGTATCAATCCGGGCTTAAAGATTGACGGTATGCTTCTCACTTTGGTGGATAGCCGTACCAACCTCGCCAAAAGCACGGTAGAAGCTCTGAGAGAGAACTTCGGTAGTCAAATCAAGATGTATCGAACATATATCCCGATTGCCGTAAAAGCCGCAGAGACTTCTTCCAAAGGCAAGAGCATTTTTGCCTACGAACCGGGCAGCACGGTGTCAAAAGCGTACACCGAATTTACAAAGGAGGTGTTAGCCGATGGCAGGAAGAAAGAGCGACTTCACTCTCACGAAGCTCGATGACTTATTCTCGACGCAGGAACAGAGAGATGAAGAAAAACTTTCAAAAATCCGAGATATTCCCTTGACTGAGATTGACGATTTCCCCGACCACCCTTTTAAGGTGCGTGATGACGAGGATATGGCACAGCTCATTGAGAGTATTAAGGAACGAGGGGTAATCACTCCGGCGACGGTAAGGCAGAAAGAGGACGGCAGATACGAACTCATATCGGGACACAGACGAAAGCGAGCCTGTGAGCTTGCCGGGTTTGATACTCTCCGTTGTGAGGTCGTTGAACTGAACCGAGACGAAGCCACGATTTTAATGGTTGAGAGCAACTACCAAAGGTCGCAGATACTTCCCTCGGAAAAAGCCTATGCCTACAAAATGCGTTTGGAAGCATTGAGCAGACAAGGCAAAAGAACAGACCTAACTTCCGACCCAGTGGGTTGGAAGTCAAGCGGAAAAGAAACAGCACAACTAATTGGAGAGCAGTCGGGTGACAGTCAAACCCAAGTTCGCAGATATATTCGCCTTACAAACCTTGTTCCCGAACTTTTGGAATATGTTGATGAGGGGCGAATTAAAATGCGACCGGCGGTTGAATTGTCTTTTCTCGATGAGGACAGTCAGCGTGATGTGGTTGATGAAATCGACCTGAACGACGCAACCCCGTCCCACGACCAAACAATCCGTATGCGAAAGTTCTTTGAGGAGGGCAAGCTCACAACCGAAGCAATCCAAGCGATTATGTCGGAGGAAAAACCAAACCAAAGGGAGAAAATTGTTTTGAGGGGCGATAGGGTTCGACAGCTTATCCCGAAGAATATTCCCATAAGCCAAACGGAGGATTTTGTGTGCAAGGCATTGGAGCATTACAACAAGTTTCTGCGAAGCAGAGCCGACCGTGACAGCCGATAGCCTTCCCCCTTTCTCACACTCTAACCCCTATATATACCGGCTATTAACCTGCTGAAAAATATACTCTATCTCCCTTGAGTATATCTATCTCTAATAACATATAGCTGTCTATAAAAGGGTTCGCACATTTGGAGCAAAAGCAAAATGTCTGCTACGATAAAAAGTTCAGCCAATCGCACCTTTGATGTTTTGACCGGTTTTGATTACGATTAAGGCAGAAAGGAGCGATGGATATGAAAAACAGGCTGATACCTTGTGTTCTTGCCTGCCTGATGATTTTCCTCGTAGGTTGTAACGGTAACACAGCCAAAGAAGCTGCACAGGAGATTACGAAAACAGAGACTTCTTTTCCGGCTGGTAATACCGAAACAGATTCTCAGGAAGAAACGGCAGAAGAACCGGAAAGCACGACAGTTCAGGAAGAAACACCGATTACGGCAGAAGAAAGCCAATCAACCGCTGAAAGGCAGACGGTTGCGACTGTTCAGACAAAACCGGCGGAAGAAAAAACGGCTGATACTCCTGCAACCGAAAAGCCAAAGGCAGAGCCACCGAAGCAGACAACCACGCAGGCTGAACCCGAAAAACAAACGGAACAGCCAAAAGAACAGACAACTGCCGAACAAAAGCCGGTTGAAAAACCGACTGAAAAGCCGGCAGAACCGAAACCGACAGAGCCGCACAAGCAGACATTCGATGTCAGCCCTTATGTTAGTTACGCAAAAGAGTATGCGGTAAGCATAGGGCTTTCTCTTGACATCACGGCGACAGAATGTTGGGACAACCCCATATCCGCAAATCCTAACCGAAGCGGTATCAAGTCTGATATTGAAAGCAGACTGAACCGATACAAGAACAGCGAGGGTTTTACCGCTGTGTGGATATGGACAGAAAAGCTATCCGATACGGATTACAACATCTATATCGGCTACTGCTAAAACAAAATAATTTTAAGCGGACGCACTGAGTAAAATCGGTGCGTTTTTGCATTTCAAGGAGGAAAACGCAATGGTTAAAACAAAATTCAAGAAAGCCGTCTCGCTTATGTTGGCGGCGGTTATGAGCCTTACTGCTTTTACGGGCATTGGGGCAACGACAGCCTTTGCAGCCGTAGGAGAAAAAGCCGATGTGTACCTCGTCGATTATCCCCGAAGCGGAGATACCAATAACAACGGCGAATGGGGACACGGCAATCTCAACTATATGAACGGTTGGAAAGGCTTGTCCACAAAATATACAGGACTTCGTGCAATGGGTTCGTATTCGGGCAATATTGCCTACTGTATTGAACCGGGTACAGGTCAGCGGACTGGAGATACTCTCACCGAAAAGGACGAGAACTTCTTTAATAACATCAGCCCGAACGGAACGATTTCCGGCGATGACATTCGCCTGCTTATCGGTCGTATCTTGCAGTACGGCTACCGTGGAGGTATTTCGACAAGCTGGAAGTCGCAGAATGAAAGCGACGCAAACTGCATCGCACACGCTTATGCCACTCAGATTTTGATTTGGGAAACGATTGTCGGAGAAAGAGACGCAGGCTTTAATCACGTTTCTACCAGCGGATACAATGCCGTGCTTGAATGTGTAAGCACTGCACACCCACTCCGCAGTAAAATCTTGTCGTACTACAACAGTATGGTAACAAGTGTTCAGAATCACACCAAAGTGCCGAGCTTCTGCACAAGGTCAAGCGGTTCTGCAAAGGTAAACGAGCTTGAATGGAACGGAAGCAAGTATGTTGCTACTCTCACCGATACAAACGGTGTGCTTGGCAATTACAACTTCTCGGCAAACATTGACGGGGTTTCTTTCTCTGTCAGCGGAAACAAATTGACTGTTTCGATGGAGAAAGCTCCGAGCAAGGAATTTACCATCACAGCCGCAAAAAAGAACGGTGTCCGCAGAGGTGTTGTCGTATGGTCTGACGGTATCCATCAGAACGGAAACGGCATTCAGGATGTGGTCACTTATGCTCAGGAGGTCAGTGACCCTGTCAGCGGCTTTGTCAAAATGAAGGTAAGCTACGGCTCTTGTCAGATTGTAAAGACAAGTGAGGACGGAAAGGTTGACGGCATTCAGTTTACCATAAGCGGTAACGGTGTCAATCAGACTGTAACAACCGCAAACGGCGGTAAATTCCAACTGGATAACCTTATGCCCGGTGTTTACACGGTAACAGAACAGTCTATCGACAAATATGTTCCGCAGGAGGTTCACAGAGTAACTGTTGTTGCCGGTCAGGTGTCAAAGGTCAATTTCAATAATGTTCTCAAAAGAGGTAATCTTCAGGTCATCAAATCTTCTGAGGATAACTTGGTTGAGGGCGTTACCTTCCATCTTTACGGCACATCTCTTTCCGGTATTGCTGTCGATGAGTATGCCGTGACAGATAAGAACGGTGTTGCTTCTTTTGATGATGTGCTTATCAGCGGCACTACCCCATACACCATTGAGGAAGTGGATACCGCAATCCGTTATGTTGTGCCTGCAAATCAGACCGCACCGATTAACTGGAAAGAAGTAACCACAAGAAACTTCACGAACATTCTCAAAAAGTTCAGCGTAACCGTAACAAAGAGCGACCGAGAGGAAGGCACACCGCAGGGCGACGCTACCCTTGCCGGAGCAGTTTACGGTATCTATAAAGGCGAAACCCTTGTGGACAAGTATGTGACGGATAAGAACGGGCAGTTTACCACAAAGGAATATGTCTGTGATAATGACTGGACAATCCGTGAAATCACGCCGTCCGAGGGTTATCTGCTTGATACGACTGTTCACAAGGTCGGTGCTGAACCGCAGCTTTATACGGTGGAACACAATCAGACAGCAAATGATGTTACCGAACAGGTTATGAAAGGCAATATCGCCATTATCAAGCACACCGATGACGGCGAAACTCAGATTGAAACACCGGAAAACGGAGCAACCTTTGAAATCTATCTCAAATCTTCCGGCAGTTTTGACGCAGCAGAAGAAGATGAAAGAGATGTCATTGTCTGTGATGAAAACGGTTTCGGGCAGACAAAGGATATGCCTTACGGCGTATATACCGTTCATCAGACCTCCGGTTGGGAAGGTCGTGAGCTGATGAAGAACTTTGATGTGTTCATTGCTCAGGACGGACAGACCTACCGCTATCTTATCAACAACGCAAACTTTGAAAGCTATATCAAGGTTGTCAAGGTGGACGCAGAAAGCGGTAAAAACATTCCTTATGCCGGTGCAGGCTTCAAAATCTTTGACCCTGACGGCAATCAGGTAACAATGACCTTCACTTATCCTACTCCGACAACGATTGATACTTTCTACACCGACGCAAACGGACAGCTTGTGACACCGGAAAAACTGGAATACGGCAAGGGATATTCTCTTGTAGAAGTTCAGGCTCCTTACGGATATGTGCTTGACAGCACACCGGTGTACTTTGATGTGGCAGAGGAACATTCTTCCGATGAGGGTGGTATTACCGTGATTAAGGTCGATAAGCCTAATATGGCACAGAAAGGTACAGTCAGCATTGAAAAGACCGGCGAGGTGTTTTCAGGGGTAAATATCTCCGGCGTGGAAAACGCCGATGTGATTTATCAGCCTGTCTATGAAGTGAAAGGTCTTGCAGGTGCAGTTTATGAGATTAGCGCAGCAGAAGATATTATCACTCCCGACGGTACACTCCGTTATGCAAAGGGCGAGGTAGTAGATACTGTTACCACAGATGAAAACGGACTTGCCAAGAGTAAGGAGCTTTATCTCGGAAAATATACGGTGGTTGAAATTACTGCACCGGAGGGTATGGTCATCAACAAAGAAGCTCACGATGTTGAGCTGACTTATGCCGGTCAGGAAGTGTCTGTAACCGAAACCGCCACAAGCTTTGTAAACGACAGGCAGAAAGTAGCGGTAAGTCTTGAAAAGACTATTGAAAAGAACGACATCTTCAATATCGGCAACGGCGATGAAATGAAGAATATCAGCTTCGGACTTTTCGCCGCAGAAGAACTTGTTTCTGCAAGCGGTACTTCTATTCCGGCAGACGGACTGATTGAGATTATCTCACTTTCCGAGAACGGCAAGGCTGTTATCAAAACCGACCTTCCTTTCGGAAGCTACTATGTAAAGGAACTTGCCACCGATGAGCATTATATCCTTACCGACGCCAAGTATCCGTTCACTTTCAGCTATGCCGGTCAGGATACCGCAAATGTTGAGATTGCGGTCAATGACGGCAAGCCGATTGAAAACAAGCTCATTTACGGTTCTGTTTCCGGTAAGAAGATTACCGAAAACGGCGAAGCACTGGGAGGTGCTGTAATCGGTCTGTTTAAGGCTGATGAAACCGAATTTACAAAAGAAAATGCTTTGATGACTGCTACCTCCCAAAAAGACGGTAGCTTTTCTTTTGAGAAAGTACCGTATGGCAACTGGCTTGTAAGAGAAATCGAGCAGCCGGAGGGCTTCGTGCTTGATGAAACTTCTTATGAAGTTAAAATCTCCGAGGTCGCTCAGGTCATTGAGGTCGAAATCGTCAATGAGTATGTTCACGGCAATATCAAGTTGACTAAGGTCGATGAAGATTACCCGGACAACAAGCTGACAGGAGCGACCTTTGAGGTTTACAAAGATGTAAACGGCGACGGTAAACTGGATGACGCCGACGAGCTTATCGGAACTCTCTCCGAAACCTCTACCGGTATTTACGAGATGAAGGAACTTCTTTACGGAAAATACCTTGTAAGAGAAACCAAAGCACCGGATGGCTTTGAGCTTGATAAGGGTGTGTACTCTGTTTTCATTGAAAAAGATGAAACCACCTACGAGGTAGAAAACAAAGCCGGCGTCGGCTTTATTAACACAGCTATGAAAGGAAACCTGAAAATCGTTAAAACTTCCTCTGACGGTAAGGTTGAAGGCTTCACTTTCAGAGTTACAGGAGTAAACGGTTACGACCGAAGCTTCACGACCGATAAGAACGGCGAAATCATTATCGAGGGACTTCGTATCGGCGATTACACCATTTCCGAGGTTCAGGATAGTGTTTCTGCTTCCTATGTGCTTCCTGCGGATAAGATTGCAACCGTAAAGGTCGGTTCTACTACCGTTGTGGAAATGCACAATGAGCTGAGAGATACACCAAAGACCGGAGATAACAGCAATGTGGGCTTGTGGACGGCACTTGCGGGACTTTCTGCCCTCGGTATTGTCGGCACAGCCGTTGTTGCGTACAGAAAAAAGAAGAAGGAGGACAATGAGTAATGGACGCTAAAACAATCGTAGCAGTTGTATTAGTCGCCTTTATTATCGGCGGCTTTATCTTCTTGCAGATTAAGAACAGAAAGAAATAAGGAACGCTTGTGTGGGCGGAGTGAAAACTTCGCCCACCGTTCTTTTACGGAGGTGCATTATGAATAAGCAAAAGACGGTTGACAGCAAGGTGCTTGCAATACTCAGAGAATGCCCCGAAACGAGGTATGACGATATGCAGCTTATCCTTTGCTATTACAACCGATACAGCTATATGAGAGTCGGAGATTTACCGCTTGAGGATATAGTCAACAACTATAAAGGCTACGGCTTGCCGTGCTTTGAGACTATCCGCAGAGCAAGACAGAGAGTGCAATCCCTATTTCCCGAACTGTCAAGGCAGTGCAGTGGCTGCGACTGCGGAAACATCAGAATTGTGATTGAAGTAAGCTGAGGTGTGGATATGAACGAGGGAAAAAGAAAAATCGGTGAATACACTGTTCTTTGCTCGGTCAATGTGGGCGAAAAGGAAGTTATCTTGGCTTCCAATGAGCAAAGTACAAACGGCGATAAATTTATGTGCGGCTTTGCAGAGCGAAACGACCTGTTTGAACTGTGTTCGGAATGTATGGTAAGCGATGACTATATCGAAATCGTACACCTTTTCGGAAGCCGTGTGGCAAATGAAGCGGAGCTTTTCAAGGAACAGGTCGAAAAACTGGATATTCCAATCACACTCATAACAGAAGCCGACTGTATCCCCGACCACTATTCCAAAGACATCAACGGCAAAATCATAGCCATTGACCCCAAGGTATTAAAGCCTGAATTTCAGAGAGCCGACAGACAGCTCTACTATGTTACAGGTGGTTTCGGTGCGTCGGCAAACAGCCGTGGAAGTGCCGTGTTTTGTACCAATCTTCACACCGGCAAATCAACCCGATATGAAAGAATGGATGTTATGGGCGAAATAAAGCCTGAGCGTCTGCCTGAATGGGCAAAGGAAAAGGCACAAGAGCTTTCAAACAAGAAGCGAAATAAAGACAAAGAACGATAAGGAGGACAAAGCAATGAAGGAAAATTTCACTTTTCAGCAAAAGACAAAGCTTCTGACGAAACTGTTTGACGCAGGCTGCAATACCGAAAAGAAATTGCAGCAGCTCGACATGGAGAGCATTTTGAAAATTCCGGGTATCACTATTCCGGATATGAGTCTGATTATCGAGTTTCAGAAGCAGACCAAAGCCAATAAGCTGTTCTCTTATTTGGGAGGTGGCACTGATGAGCAGGCAGGAACAGAATGACCGCCATATCATTTGGAGCGACATTAGCCTTGACCTTGATGATTGGCGAGAGTCTTTGGAGGAACTGTATCCCGGATATTCCGATGATGAGCTTTACGACATTATGGTAAAATCCAATGCCGAAAATCTTTATGATGAACGAGTAAATCTCAATATTCAGCTTTCACAGCCGATTATTGTTATCGGCGACCTCGGCAGATGGAACGGCAGAGTGTCGGGCTACAAGATGATTGATTCCGGCAACATTAAGGACTGCCTTTATTCCGATACCGATTACAACGAATGGTATGTGGATAAGTACGGCGACCTTCGTGCCGACGCCGTTCATCACGACGGTACAAACCATTATCTTTACCGTGTATTCAAAGACGGTGTTACCGATACGCAGATTGAAAATCTGCAAGATAAAATCTATAACGGAAAAGCCACAAGAGCCGACATCACACGAGTTACCAAAAGGCTCGGCGATGACATTGCCGGAGTTTATGGTTTTCCTATTCCAAAGCAAAGACAAACAAACGAACAAGCGAGGTGATGAAAATGGATTACAGAGTATTGACCGAAGCAGAGCGTAAATACACCTTCAGCCAAAGTCAGCAGCTCTCTATGCAGACCGGTCTTATCGGATATTTGAGAGCCGACTTCGGTTCTAACGGGAACGAGTTTTGGACGACTTGGAACGATTTCAGAAAAGACTTGAAAACCGATGAATTTAAGGCTGAATTTGATGAAGTCATAAACGGATTGCGTGACGGCGATGTTTTGTCCGGCAGAAAGGCTATGTCCTCTTACTGTTATTCCACTCCCGACAGCTCCTTTAATGATGACTGCAACCACTACGGCATCCGTCTTGATACGGGAAAGTACAGCTATCTTATGAGATTTAACCCCAACAGGGGCGAGTACAATCTGTACTGCTATTGCTATCAGAAAGAGTGGCTAAATGCCCACTTGAAAAACGCTGAGCGAGGTATCCGATTTATCAACCCGCACTATCAGGAGCAGTTTCGCATTGCGGACGGAGAAAAAATCTCAATCAAGCTCGGCGACGGCAAAACAATGGAGAGAACTTGCAGATATATCGACGACTACCATTTGGAGGTCGGCACAAATCTCTACCATATCTGCGAATTTGCCGAGCTTTGCGAGAGAAACGGTCATACCGTAGAACCAGCCGCAAAAGAAAACACGAAATCCGCAAAGGACAAAGAAAAAACACGATAAGGAGGTGCAGACGAGGTGGCAAGAAAATTTGACCTGATTTCAGAGCTGTATGAAAGAACCTGTTTTGCAGTTACAGACAATCCGGTAAACTGGCAATCGTTTCTGAAAACAGCAGGCAGAAATTTCAGGCTCCGATTTGATGAACAGCTTCTCATTTATGCCCAAAGACCCGACGCAACAGCCGTGCTTGAAATCGAACGATGGAACGGTACTTTCGGTCGCTGGGTAAACCGAGGAGCAAAGGGTATTGCCGTATTTGAGGACACAGACAGAAGCCGTCAAAGGCTGATTCATTACTTTGATATATCGGACACCCACGAAAGTCGACATTCCCGCCCTGTTCCGATTTGGGAGATGAGACCCGAATATGAAGCAGAAGTTATTGAAACACTTGAAAATACTTTCGGTGCGGTAAACGATACAACGAGTATTGAAAATGTCGTCAAAGAGAGCATTGCCAATGCCGTTGAGGATAACATCGCAGACTATATCTCCGACTTTATGAGTTTGGGTGCAGGAAGCGATATTGAGTATTTGTCTGCCGACGAAGCAAATGCCTTGTATTTGGAGCTTGTCAGAAACAGCGTATCATATATGGTTATGGCACGATTGGGACTGAACGCAGACAAGGTCTATTCTCCCGATGACTTTGCCGGTATTTCAAGTTTTAATTCACAGGAAGTTCTCAATGCGGTGGGTATTGCTACAAGCGACATTGCAGAAATGGCGTTGCTCCCTGTCAGCAGAACAATCAGCACGCTCAGCAAGGAAAATCGCATAATTGATGAACAGGAGCAATCCGAATACAATAAAGACATCAAAGACGAAAGGAGTCAAAGCGATGAGCGAAATCACATACACGATGGTGGGAGATTACAATCTTCCGAACCTGAAACTGCCGGAGCAGACGGAAGTGACTCTCGGCAGATGGTCGCAGATGAGGAGAACTTATCTGAAGGAACATCACAAAATCCTGTACTACAATCTTCTGACGAAAGGGATTCTGAACAGTCACTTGGCGGAGGTTCAGCAGAGAGCCAGCGAACTGGAGGAAACTCTCGTGAAGCAGATGGCACAGAAAGCCGGGCTGACGGAGCAGATGAAAGCGGAAGATATGATGAAGTGGGTTCGCCTGATGAACAACATCAGGAACTCGGCACAGGAAATCGTGAAGAATCAGGTAATATTCGCTTAGAGTATTACGACAGAAACCACGAGGACAAGAGCCTGCCGTTTTTCGGTGGCGATGATACTATCCGAGAGATACTCGGTACTACCCCGCATTTGTCCGCTTCAAAGGAAGAAATCAAAGACTTCTATGAGAGAAATACGGACAATGCGACCCGTACCGAATATATCAAGGGTATCTTCAATAACGACTACACCCGGCTTACCTTAAACGACGGCAGGCTTGTGGGATACAAAACATTTCAGAATGTCCTCCACTTGTGGGAGGGTGAATACGAAAACAGAACCGCTCAGAGTTTCTACGACTGGGGCGTTATCGCACAGCATTTTGAAGCAATGAGACTTTTGGGAGAATTGACCGATACAATGAAACCGATTCCGTCTATGGACGGTCAGTTGACTCTCATTATGGGAAATCAGGCAGAGGAACAAAAAACCTCTGCCTTTACTTTTTCTCAGGAAATCATAGACGCTGTATTGACCCGTGGAAGCGGAGTTTCCGAGGGTAAAATGCGTATCTATGAGCAGTTTGAAAAGAGCATTTCCGCAAAAGAGAACGCCGACTTCTTGAAAAACGAATACGGTTGGGGCGGCTCTTATCCGGTCATCATCGGTGCAGGCATTGACGAACAGCACGACGGAAAAGGTATCACAATTTCAAAAGGTATCGGAAGCGACAAGCCGCACATTACTCTTTCTTGGTCTCAGGTGGAAAAGCGTATCGGAGACCTTATCCGTATGGACAGATACCTAAACCCAAAGGAAAAAGAAAAGTACCCTGAATGGCTTGAAAAGCAGGAAGAACGGCGAGCCGAGCTTGCAGAGCAGAGAAAAAACCGTGAGATACTTTCTACCGCACCGCCTGAACCTGAAAACAAAGAGGACGAGCCGGAAGCGCAGTATGAATATCATCTCGGCGACAGCGTGTATATTGGGGCTTCTCAGTATGAGATTTTGTCCTTTGATGAAAACCGTGTAATGCTCTATGACTTCGATATGCCCTTATTCAACAAGGAACTTTCAAGGGAAGAATTTGACCGCAAAGTGCGTGAAAATCCGATGAACGACCACTTGAAGGTCAGTGTATTACCGGCGGAAGAAAAAACCGTTACAGGCGAAAATAAAGCTCAAAACGATACTGAAACCGTACCGGATTTCAGTCCGAAAACCGGTTATGACGACGCCTTCTTTATTGACCGGGACAATGAAAGTGTAACTTGGATGTACTATAACCCCGACAGCAATGCCGGAGGTCAGTATGTTACAAATACTCTTTCTTTTGACGAGATACAGCAAGTCGCACGGGAGTATGACTCGGCAGAGGATTTCTTTGATTATCTCGGTAGCATTGCAAATCAGGAGCTTGCCGATGTAGGTACGGAATGGTTTGTGGACGCAGACCGAGAATTTCACAGGACACCGGATTTGACCGACTGTACCTCTGCCACAATGGAAGCTCTTATTGAAAACACTGAAAGAGCTGATATGGTGGCAACAAATATCGGGAATGTACCGATTGAGGATTACAGAGAAATCGTTGCTACTCAAAACGGTTTTGACAGCGATGAGGAAATGTATAACGAGGGTGTTCGTATCGGCAACGGTTACGACAAAGAGCCTGAACCGATTGTCCCCGCTTGGGAGCAAAAGAAAAAGTCAAAAGTAAAGAGCTTTGACCTCCACCCGGATATTCCTATGTCCGAACGACACAACTTTGACCTTGCCAATAATCAGGTTGAAGAAGTGAACAAGAAAGAACGCTTCCACCGAAACTATGCAGCAATAAAAGTCCTGAGAGATTGTCAAAACGAAAACCGTTTTGCAACACCTGACGAGCAGAAAATCTTGTCGAGATATGTCGGTTGGGGCGGTATTCCCGAAGCCTTCGACGAACGAGCAGGAGCTTGGCATACAGAGTATGCAATGCTGAAAAACATCCTGACGCCGGAGGAATATGCGTCGGCAAGAGAAAGCACACTGACTGCATTTTACACTCCGCCCGAAGTATCTACCGCCATTTACAAGGTGTTGGAACAGATGGGATTTCAGGAGGGCAACCTGCTTGAGCCGTCCTGCGGTATCGGTAATTTCATCGGTATGCTGCCCAAGTCAATGGAAAACGCAAAGGTTTACGGTGTTGAGCTTGATACCATTTCAGCCGGTATCGCTCAGCAGCTTTATCAGAAATCTTCCATTGCGGCACAGGGCTTTGAGGAAGTAAATGTCCCCGACAGCTTCTTTGACGGCATTATCGGCAATGTGCCTTTCGGAGATTTCAAAGTCTCCGATAAACGATACGACAAGTACAATTTCTTAATCCACGATTATTTCTTTGCAAAATCGCTTGATAAGTTACGCCCCGGCGGTGTGATGGCTCTTGTGACAAGCAAAGGAACTATGGACAAGGAAAACTCCAATGTGCGTAAATATATCGCACAGAGGGCGGAGCTTCTCGGAGCAATCAGACTTCCGAACGACACCTTCAAAGGTAATGCCGGGACAGAGGTCGTATCCGATATTCTGTTTCTGCAAAAGCGAGACAGACTCATAGATATTGAGCCGGATTGGGTTCATCTTGACACCGACGAAAACGGTATAAGGATGAACTCATATTTTGTTCAGCACCCGGAAATGATACTCGGCGAAATGAAAATGGTAAGCGGTCGCTTCGGACCGGAAGCAACCTGTGAACCGTTTGAAAATGCCGACCTTTCGGAGCTTTTGAACGAAGCAGTCTCAAACATTCACGGAGAAATCTCCGAATACGAGGTTGCCGACGAACTGGAGGAAGAAGATAATTCTATCCCGGCAGACCCTATGGTAAGGAACTTCTCTTACACTGTTTTAGACGATAAAATCTATTTCCGTGAGAACTCCCGTATGTCCCCGGTGGAGGTATCTGCAACCGCTGAGAACCGCATTAAGGGTATGATTGGGATAAGAGATTGCGTCCGTAACTTGATTGAACTGCAAACCGAGGATTACCCGGACAGCGAAATCAAACAGGCACAGGATAAGCTGAACACACTGTATGACAGCTTTACAAAGAAGTACGGACTGATTAACAGCCGTGCCAATACTTCTGCCTTTTCCGACGACAGCTCCTATGCTCTGCTCTCCGCTCTTGAGGTTATCAATGAAGATGGCGAACTGGAACGCAAGGCGGATATGTTCTTCAAAAGGACGATTAAACCGCACAAGCCGGTAACGGAGGTTGACACCGCAGACGAGGCTCTCGCTGTCTCTATGGGCGAAAAAGCAGCCATTGATATGGAATATATGATGGAGTTGTCCGGCAAAAGTGAGGAGGAATTATTCGCTGACTTAAAGGGTGTAATCTTCTTAAATCCCCTTTATGAGTACGGTAATTCCTATGAGCCGAAGTATCTGATGGCAGACGAATATCTGTCGGGCAATGTTCGTGAGAAGCTGGCGACAGCCAAAAGGTCTGCGGCACTGTATCCCGAAGATTACACCGTCAATGTGCAGGCACTTGAAAAGGTGCAGCCAAAGGATTTGACGGCAAGCGAGATTTCCGTAAGGCTCGGTGCGACTTGGATACCGCCCGAAATATTCCAACAGTTTATGTTTGAGTTTCTCGACACCCCACGCTATGCACAATGGAATATCAAGGTTCACTACTCTCAGTTTACCGGCGAATGGAACATTGAGGGAAAGAGCTACGACCGTTCCAATGTAAAAGCGTACAGCACATACGGTACTTCCCGCATCAACGCATATAAGATAATTGAGGAAACACTGAACCTGAAAGATGTCCGAATCTTTGACTATATCGAAGATGAGGAAGGCAGAAAGAAAGCCGTTCTCAATAAAAAAGAGACGGCAATCGCACAGGCAAAGCAGGAACTCATAAAGCAGGGCTTTCAGGACTGGATATGGGCTGACCCTGCCCGCCGAGAAAAACTCACGAAGATGTATAACGAAAAGTTCAACAGTATAAGACCCCGTGAGTACGACGGAAGCCACATTGTTTTCAACGGTATGAACCCGGAAATCGAACTCCGTGAACATCAGAAAAATGCGGTTGCACACATTCTGTACGGCGGTAATACGCTGTTAGCACACGCAGTCGGTGCGGGCAAGACCTTTGAAATGGTAGCCGCCGCTATGGAGTCCAAACGACTGGGACTTTGCAATAAGTCGCTGTTCGTAGTGCCAAATCACTTAACCGAGCAATGGGCGGCGGAGTTCTTACAACTCTATCCGGCGGCGAATATTCTCGTAGCGACAAAGCGAGATTTTGAGACAAAGAACCGCAAAAAGTTCTGCGGTCGAATTGCCACGGGAGATTATGACGCCGTAATCATCGGTCATTCTCAGTTTGAGAAAATCCCGATGTCCATTGAAAGACAGAGGGCAATTCTTGAGCAGCAGCTTGAAGAACTGACAGACGGTATTATGGATTTGAAGCGAAACCGTGGAGAAAACTTCTCCATTAAACAGCTTGAAAAGTCTAAAAAGTCCGTGAAACAAAAGCTGGAAAAGCTCAACGACCAAAGCCGAAAGGACGATGTTGTTACCTTTGAAGAACTCGGTGTGGACAGGCTTTTTATTGACGAGAGTCATTATTACAAGAACCTCTATCTTTACACCAAAATGCGTAATGTGGGCGGTATCGCTCAAACGGAAGCACAGAAATCCTCCGACCTGTTTATGAAGTGCCGATACCTTGACGAGCTTACAGGCGGTCGAGGAACGGTATTTGCAACCGGTACTCCTATCTCAAACAGTATGGTGGAGCTATATACCATTCAGCGATACTTGCAGTACAACACGCTTGTCAAAAACAACTTGCAGCACTTCGACTCGTGGGCAAGTACCTTTGGAGAGACTGTAACAGCCGTTGAGCTTACCCCGGAGGGAACGGGTTACAGAGCGAAAACCCGCTTTGCGAAATTCTACAACCTACCGGAGCTTATGGCGATGTTTAAGGAGGTCGCCGACATCAAGACGGCGGATATGCTGGAACTGCCTGTGCCGGAAGCACACTTCCACAATGTTGCGGTCAAGCCTCGGAAATGCAGAAAGAGATGGTTGCTTCCCTTGCGGAACGAGCCGAGAAAGTCCGTGGCGGCGGTGTAGATTCGAGTGTAGATAATATGCTTAAAATTACAAACGACGGCAGGAAGTTAGCACTTGACCAGCGTATGCTTAACGATATGCTGCCTGATTTTGAGGGCAGTAAAATCAACGCCTGCGTCGATAACATCTACCGTATTTGGGAGGAAACAGCCGATAAAAAATCGGCACAGCTTGTGTTCTGCGACCTCTCAACTCCAAAGAATGACGGAACATTCTCGGTATATAACGACATCAGAAAGAAGCTCATAGAGCGTGGTGTCCCCGAAAGCGAAGTCCGCTTTATCCACGAAGCAGATACCGATGTGAAGAAAAAAGAACTGTTCCAAAAGACCCGTAAAGGCGAGGTCAGAGTGCTTCTCGGCTCTACGCAAAAGATGGGAGCCGGCACGAATGTTCAGGACAGACTTATCGCACTTCACGATGTGGATTGCCCGTGGAGACCGTCAGACTTGGAGCAGCGTTCCGGTCGAATTATCCGTCAGGGTAACTCAAATCCTGATGTAGATATTTACCGCTATGTAACGGAGCAGACCTTTGACGCATATCTCTATCAGCTTGTAGAGGGAAAGCAAAAGTTCGCCAGTCAGATTATGACGAGCAAATCCCCGGTGCGTTCTGCCGAGGATATTGATGAAACCGCCCTTTCCTATGCAGAGATTAAAATGCTTGCCACCGGCAACCCGTATATTAAGGAGAAGATGGATTTGGACATTCAAGTTCAAAAGCTGAAGCTCTTAAAATCCAACTTTCTATCTGAAAAATACGCTTTGGAAGATAAGATAATCAAATATTATCCGCAGCGAATTACAGCTTTGGAAAACCGTATTGAAGGATTGAAGCAAGATGTAGAAACTGCGAAACAGCACCCGAAACCAACGGACGACCGATTTGTCGGTATGGAGGTTAAGGGTGTTTTTTATTCCGAAAAAGCCGACGCCGGTAAAGCAATCATTGAAGCCTGCAAGCAGATGAACAGCCCCGACCCTATTCCTCTCGGCAAGTACCGAGGGTTTGAAACGGAACTGCTTTTTAATACCGCAGAGCGAAATTATGAGGTTCGACTGAAAGGTGCGACAAGCAGAAATGTTCCTCTCGGTGATGACGCACACGGCAATATTATCCGTCTTGATAACGGCATTGAGAGATTTGCCGAGAGCTTGTCGCTTGCGGAAAATGACCTTGAGAACACCACAAATCAGTTGGAAACCGCAAAGAAAGAAGTCCAAAAACCGTTTATCCAAGAGGAAGAACTAAAGACAAAGCTTGCCCGCTTGGACGAGCTGAATATCTTGCTCAATATGGATAAGCGAGAAAACGAAATTGTCGGCGGCGAACCCGATGAGGGCGAAGTGCCGAACACACGAAAGGAGAAAACCTATGAACGATAAAATGACACCCGATAAGGAAAGAGAAAACTGCCCTTGCAGAAAAGCAATCATTAACCCTTTTGACGCAATGATGATGGTTGTGGTCAGGAGACTTGATAAAGCATATCTCGAATTGAAAAGAAGCAAACCGCCCGCAAAGGAAGCAGAATTTGCCCTTAGAAATGCAAAGCTTTCTTTCTACGGAGAGTTGGTTCGACAGAGCATTGAAACGGTGTTTTCGCCGGAAGAAATCATTGCTTTGTATGAAAACGACGACCTTGCGGGAGGTGCTTGGACTGTTTGGAATGACATCGGCTGCCCTGTTGATAAGATACTCATTATCATTGCAAAGCTCAGTATCAACGAACCGATACAGAAAGCGGTTGCCGATTTGCTGATGTAGAACGGCGGTGATAATTATGCCGTATATTGCACCGGAAGTCATAACCGAAGCCAAACGAATGGATTTATTAACCTATCTTAGAGAGTATGAACCGGGCGAGCTTGTTAAATTTTCAAGTAACACCTACACCACAAGAACCCACGACAGCTTGAAGATTTCCAACGGCAAATGGATGTGGTGGTCGAGAGGTATCGGGGGCAAATCTGCCCTCGATTACCTTATCAAAGTCCGTGGAATGGATTTTGTGGAGGCGGTTCAGACCATTATGGGAAACGGTTCAGTCAGCTTTCCGACTTGTGAAAACATCAAAAGTTATGAGAACCAGCCTTTGCTTCTGCCTGAAAAAAGCCCCACTACCGATGTGGTATTTGATTATCTTTTCGGGCGTGGGATTGATTATGAAATTATCAACTACTGCTTGGAACAGAAGCTAATCATCGAGTCGCTCCCATATCATAATGCTGTTTTTATCGGCTATGACGAGAACAAAGAACCTAAATACGCCGCATACAGAGCAACAAATCAATCAAGAATTATGGGCGACTGCACCGGAAGCAAAAAGCAATATTCTTTCCGCCTGACTGCCGAGAACACCGGAGAGGTTCATCTTTTTGAGTGTGCCATTGACCTGCTTTCCTATGCAACTTTGATGAAGCTGGAGGGCAAAGACTGGCGACAGTTTAACCTTGTTTCTCTTGCGGGAGTGTATTCCCCAAAGCAGAAAATCGAGGACTCGAAAGTGCCTGTTACACTCGGCAGGCTGCTTGAAAAGGACAAAACAATCAGGCGAATTGTTCTTCATTTGGACAATGATATTGCCGGAAGAAAAGCGACCAAAGCGTTGCAGACGATTCTTTCAGATAAGTATGAAGTCGTTGACGACCCTCCCCAATATGGGAAAGATGTCAACGACTTTCTTTGTAAACGCTTGGGAATAAAAGATAAAACCGAAAGGAGTTTTGCACGATGAAACTAAAAGAAATCAGAGAAATGTACCCGGAGGGAACGCAGATTGTACTCACTGAAATGGCTGGCGAAAGTCAAATGCCCTACGGTCTGAAAGGAACGGTTAAATTCGTTGACGACGCCGGACAGATTCATATGAGTTGGGAAAACGGAAGCTCCCTCGCCTTGAATATTAACGAGGATACCTTTGAAAAGGTAGAAGCACCTGAGAAGATTTCCGTCATTCTTGTTGAGCCGGGCAGGTATCCGAAGCTCATTGAAATCGAGGATACGCTTGAAGCAATGCAGTCTCTTGTGGAGGGAGATATTGAAGAATATATGCCCTTTGAGGACGAAGTTGCCATCATCTGCAACGATGAAGGAAAGATGAACGGCTTGCCGTTGAACAGGGCAGTTTATTCCGAGCCTGAGAATGTTGAGATGAGTTATCCGCAGTTGAAAGCTCATTTCCGGCAGGCAGAAAAAGAAAGAAACCACACGACCGGATATGGTATGCTCCCCGTCAAGAGGACAATAAAAAATAATAAATTTTTGTATCGTCAGCCATGCTATAGCTGGCGATATTTTATGCTGCTTTTGTATATTGCTCATGATAT
>NZ_QUIO01000021.1:0-79196 GCF_003480145.1 Ruminococcus sp. AM42-11
CTCGCTACTTTGCTGATAGTCTTTTATACGCACAGACTTTTCAGCAAAAGTTTTTAATTGAATATGGCGAGATAGCTCAGTTGGCTAGAGCACGCGGTTCATACCCGCGGTGTCGAGGGTTCGAATCCCCCTCTCGCTATTATAGATGTTGCAGATTGCAGCATCTATTTTTTTTATCTATCAGCGAAGCGGACCTGGAATGTCCGCTTCGCTACTTGCTCATGAACGCAGTCGCTTCGCGATCTGTCAGTGGGAGTTTTCAAGTCAAACGCCATAAAACTTGGCATGTATTTTTTCCAGTTAATAATTTTTAAAGGAGTAACTGCATGAATATTGATCCATCCATCCGTAAACTTCTTGATAATGAAACTACCATCCACGAAGCTCAGATCCGCGCTTTGTTCCAGACTCTTGACCGCAAATTTGGTCTTCGGGGGGCTTCTGTACCTATCCGCTTTGGTTACGATGAAGCTGTACTTGGCTCTTATACCCCGGCTTCTGCCCACGAAAAAGAAAGCTTCTATTTTTCCCTTCTGTTTATTGGTTATGCCGTAAAGAAGCCTCTTTCCAAAGAGGATCGCCTGGATCTTTATAAGCACGAATACGCCCATTATATGCAATACAATATGAAAATCCCGGCGCAGTATAACTGGCAGGCAGGAAAGCATGGAAGTGCCTGGAAATACTGCTGCTCTCTTGTGGGCGCAGCACCTACGCCTTATTACAGGATCGGAGAAAGCCTTCTGAAGCACGATTATGACAAAGCTCTGAAAAACCCTATTCACGACA
This sequence comes from Ruminococcus sp. AM42-11, assembly GCF_003480145.1. NCBI lineage: Bacteria > Bacillati > Bacillota > Clostridia > Eubacteriales > Oscillospiraceae > Ruminococcus > Ruminococcus sp. AM42-11. The sequence goes on from NZ_QUIO01000021.1 coordinate 790, forward strand.
AGACAGTTCCCATCCGGGACACCTACCGCCGTGAACAGGCCTACAAAAGCGCCAAACATAGCGAAATAAAATTCCAGGTAAACGATGTGGTAACTCATCCAAATTTGGGGAAGGTACTGTAGAGGAAATCGTACAACTGTCCAATTCCGTCAGACTGCATATCCGGTTTGCAGATGATGAGGTAAAAAAGATTGACCAGAAATGGCTGCTACGGTCTGGTCATAAATAGTTATATTTTTACAAAACCCAATAAACTTATCATATAAAAGGAGTAAAAAGCCATGAAAAAAAATCATCATCTACATCGGCAGATTCACCTCTGCCTCATCATTTTACTGCTTCTGTTTTGCAGTTCAAGCCAGGTATTTGCCGCAGCAAGGGTAAATGTGAAAAATACCAGGATTAAATTATCAGCCACAAAGCTTACTTATAATAAAAAGGTACAGCGTCCAAAAGTAAGAGTAACTTATAAAGGAAAAGTCTTGAAGGAAAAGAAAAACTATATTGTAAAGTACTCTAAAGGCTGCAAAAAAGTAGGAACTTACACGGTTCAGATTATTGGAAAAGGCACTTATACCGGCACTGCTAAAAAACAGTTTGTTATTTTACCGCCGAAAGCCAGATAATGAATATCTATGCAAAAACAGCAGCTGCAACTGTAGTAGTAAAAAGACAAACCTCCCAGACCAGTGGTTACCAGCTGCGCTATGCCACTAATTCAAAACTAAAAAATGCAAAAACTATAACAATCAAAGGTAACAAAAACAACACAATTTTTCTCAATGGCCTCCGTGCCGGGACTACATATTATATGCAAACCCGCACTTACATGACCGTTAAAGGAAAAAAATACTATTCCAAATGGTCTTCTACAGGCCATTGCACAACAAACAGAGAGACAAACAGTACCCACCAAAGTGCAACCCCTACACCTACACCAACGCCTACATCCACACCGGTTCCTACACCCACACCGATTCCCAAAGCTGATCTGCCTGCACACGACCAAAAAGAAAATGCACCAGCTAAATATACATATGAAATTTACGGTCTGGACAAACAGAAGGCAGATATTTACACCGATTGTCTCAAACCTCTTTTTATAAAGACAGACAATCCGGATCCGAACTCTTTTTCCTTGATTTTTAATGGAAATGACTCGCGGACCAGCGCATACAGAAGTGGTTCATCTCGTTTCTTTGATGATATTCCTTTAGAAAACAATGACTCAGAAACTACTTCATTAGAGAAAGTAAAAGGCGGTTATATCAAATACGTGAAATTTTTCGAAGCAGGAACCTACACTGTAGAATTCAGGGAATATTCATTATCAGGTTATACGGTTGCAAATACAGTGACATTAAATGTTCTGGATTATGATCAGGCAGAAAACGCATGGCTGATTGACATTATTAACAAAACTACAACTGCTGATATGACTCCTTTTGAAAAGATGGACGCTATAAGTGCCTACCTCAGAGAACCAGGCCGCTTTAAATATTTAACCAGATATAACGATCATACAGTCGATCTGGCAGCAGATCCCAATGAGCCATTTTTTGTAACTTACCGTTGGAACTCTAGCACATCACCGTCAGTTCTCGGTGAGTTCGCTGAATTAGTCGGTGGATTTGATGATATTCATTATTGCTTTGGTGATTATCCGGTTGGCTCTCCATCATGGTCCATATGGCATTATGTGGTAAAGCTTACTATAGGAAATGAGACGCGAAACTACGCCGTTTGCCCAATGGGCTCAACCGGCAACATTGAAGAAATCAAAATGATTGATTTTTCCGATCTGAGCAATATGCGAAAGTTCGGATAATCTTAATTTAACAAATCAAATAAGTCCCCATCCCACTGTTTTAATTGCAAAAAACAGTGAATGGGGACTTTTTTCGATTATTCTATTTCTTAAGCTTCATTTTTACCGGCTCATACGTGGTATTCGTTTCATAGTCATATCCCCGTATTCCGATTTCGTCGGCAAGGTCCGTTTTCTGATAGCTTCTCTGGAAGGTGGCTTCTTTTCCAACCTCTGCCACCTCTGAACCACCGCCAAGGTCGGAAAGCTGCCACAGATTTCCATTCAGATCCATTACGTCAAGGGAAATACTGTCGCACTCTTCTAAGAAGATGCAATGGATTGTGACGTAATCGCCCACTTCTGTTTCTTCTATATCTGCGGACAGGATCTTTACTTTTCCAGCTGCAGTTATCCCTTCACCATCCACAGGCACATAGGTCATACTTTTCCCCTGGCTCTTATCTTCAGCTGGAAAGTAATATTTGTACGCATCACATCATCAACGCACTTAGCATCCGGAAGCGTGGCAGTTCCGATGCAGGAAATGGTAAGATTCTTACTCTCATTTGTCTTTACCGCGGAAGAATAGAAATCTACTACATCATCTTCCAGATTTCGATAATCTCCCACTGCTGTTTCAATGCCAAGATCTGAATCAAAATCAAAGCTGGCTCCAACCTTTACGATGATCAGCCCTTTTTCTGCGGCATATTCTCCTATTGTCTTGTCACTTTCAATTCCAAGATTTCTTACAGGATCCTCATTCATGGTGTCTTGTCCTGCCAGAAGATATTTGCCTCTTTCTTTCGCTGTGACTTCCACCACCACCTGGACACTGTTCTTATCACATAGGCTTCCTTCACGGTGTAAGTGAGAATGGAATCGCCATCTTCCTGCTGCACCGGATCTTTTTCAATCAGCCCCTTGGCTTCTTCCGGCATCTTATTTCCAACTTCCTGAAAAAAACCGGAAATTCCTATATACTTCTCTGCTGCAAAAACAGTGGCACCAAATGCCATCACTGCCGCAAATGTCAGGATTAAACTGCGCTTCCAGTTTTTCCGTGTACCAATTTTTCCCATTCTGTCAGTGCCATTTATTACTTTTCCCGTTTTTTCTTCTTTCTGATACCCTCTATCGGACTCTGCCGAATTCTCTATCATTTCCAATGTCTCATCTACACGCCTGCGCACACATTCCGGCACTTCTGTTTCTTCTGAAAAAACATCAAACAATTTATCATCCATGAATATATCCTCCTTCATACTCTGCACGAAGCTGTTTTCTGGCTCTGGAGAGCCTTGTAAGCACTGTATTCTGGCTGATTTCCAGAAGAGCGGCAATTTCCTTTACACTAAGGGATTTGCTGTAATACAAAAGCATCACCACCTGGTACTTCTCTTCCAGGGATGCCAGGATTTCCTTCCACTCACAATCTACATAGCCTGATTCCTCGAAGATTCCCTCTTCCATTTCCATCGTAGGAAAAACACGGCCTTTATGCCGAAGCATTTCATTGCAGTTATTGATCAAAATCCGAATCATCCAGGTTTTGAAGTAAGAATCCTTTTTTAAAGTGGAAAGCTTCTCATAACACTTTAAAATCGTTTCCTGTATGGCATCTGCCACATCTTCGTCATTCTTCAGATAGGCCCAGGCTACTTTATACATGCTCTGGGTATTCATCCGGATGAGCTGTGCAAATGCACCGGAATCTCCGGATTTTGCCTTTTTCACCAAATTCTCCATAAGGTTTTTCGCTCCTTTTTGTGTTCTGCAGTACACGAAATCAATTGCTGTATTTCCTTTTACATACATTAGATGGAAATAGCCGGGAAAATATTTCATTAAAATCATTAAATATAGCGCAAGAACTATATTGATGGCAATGCATCTGCGGCGACGAAAATCAAAGTAATGAAGATACAAAAAATATCCTGGATAAGTTACAATGCGGAAAAAGCTTTGTACTTACCAGGATATTTCTTTTTTAACGTTTTATTTGCAACGTTTTATTTGAAGTACTCAACACCGGACTCAAAGATCTGAATATCCTGCTGTCCATAGATGTTGATTGCAACGCCATTGTCGCGGCGCTCGCTGTGTGCCATCTTACCAAGGACACGTCCATCCGGGCTTGTGATACCCTCAATGTTATAGGTAGATCCGTTGATATTGGATTCTTCGGACTGATCCAGCTCTCCGTTTGGATTTACATACTGGGTAGCTACCTGACCGTTTGCAAGGAGCTTAGCAAGCCATTCATCGTTTGCTACGAAGCGTCCCTCACCGTGGGAAGCCGGGTTGCAGTATACACCGCCAAGTGTGGCTTTCTGCAGCCATGGAGACTTGTTGCTTACAACCTTTGTGTAAACCATCTTGGAAATATGACGTCCGATGGTGTTATAGGTCAGTGTAGGAGAATCCTCTTTCTGTCCGCAGATCTCGCCGTATGGAACAAGTCCCAGCTTGATCAGCGCCTGGAATCCATTACAGATACCAAGTGCAAGACCATCTCTCTCATTTAACAGCTTCATAACAGCTTCTTTGATCTTTGCATTCTGGAAGGCAGTTGCAAAGAATTTCGCAGAACCGTCTGGCTCATCACCAGCGGAGAAGCCGCCTGGGAACATGATCATCTGTGCCTGATCAATGGATTTCTCAAATATTTCCACAGAATCACGGATATCCTCTGCACTTAAGTTCTTAAATACCTTAACGTCTACCTCAGCTCCGGCTCTCTCGAATGCCTTTGTACTGTCGTACTCACAGTTTGTTCCTGGGAATACAGGAATGAATACGCGAGGTTTTGCTACTTTATGCTTGCAGACATAAATATTCTTTGTATTATAAATACCATTCTCATAGGTTGCTTCCGGATCTGCTGTCTTTACAGCCATGGCAACTGGTCCATCGTTTTCTTCACCAGAGGTTGTCTTAAAGACCTTCTCCAGAGTGCCTGTCCATGCCTTGTAAGCCTCATCTACTGTGAGCTCAGCATTTCCATATGAGAATTTACCATTATCTGTTACTTCACCGATCACGGTATATGTGATAGAAAGCTGACCAACCTTTTCAGCCGGAACTTCCAGAACCAGATCGCCGAAGCCTGGTGCAAAGAAGTCTCTTGGATCCAGATTATGCTCGATCTTCACGCCCATTGCATTTCCAAATGCCATCTTGCTGACTGCTGCCGCAATACCGTGACGGTCAAGTGCATAAGCGGAAACCACTTTTCCAGCCTGCATATCATTGTGAAGCTTCTCATACTGCTCCATAATGCCTGTATAGTCTGGTAAATCGTACTGATCCTTGGGTGCACGAAGCCATACCAGTTTATTTCCAGCCTTTTTCAGCTCTGGTGTAATCACATCCTGAAGCTTGGCAACATCCACTGCAAAGGAAACCAGTGTTGGCGGAACATCAATGTCATTGAAGGTTCCGGACATACTGTCCTTACCACCGATAGACGGAAGACCGAAGCCCATCTGTGCTGCATAAGCACCAAGAAGTGCTGCAAATGGCTGGCTCCATCTCTTTGGATCCTCTGTCATACGACGGAAGTATTCCTGGAAGGTGAAGCGGATCTTCTTATAATCACCACCTGCTGCCACGATTCTTGCAACAGATTCTGTCACTGCATAAGCAGCTCCGTGATATGGGCTCCAGGAGGATAAGTATGGATCAAAGCCATAGCTCATCATAGTTACAGTATTAGTTGTTCCATTCTGTACAGGTACCTTTGCAACCATTGCCTGAGTCTCTGTAAGCTGATTTTTACCGCCATAAGGCATAAGAACGCTTCCTGCACCAATGGAGCTGTCAAACATCTCTACAAGGCCCTTCTGGGAGCATACATTTAAGTCTGCCAGTGTGGAAAGCCATTTTTCTCTTACATCGGCTACGTCCGGACGCTCTTCAAAAAGGTTGCCCTCTTTATTCGGGATTTCAACTTCTACGGTTGTCTCCTGATGTGCACCGTTGGTATCAAGGAATGCACGGGAAATATTTACAACCTCTTTTCCTCTCCAGGAAAGCACCAGTCTTGGCTCTTTTGTTACAACTGCAACCGGAACTGCCTCCAGGTTCTCTTCGTTTGCAAAACCAAGGAATTTCTCTACGTCTTCCGGAGCAACAACAACTGCCATACGCTCCTGGGACTCGGAAATTGCGATCTCAGTACCGTCAAGACCTGCATATTTTTTCGGAACTTTGTCAAGGTCGATCTGAAGACCAGGTGCCAGCTCTCCGATTGCTACGGATACACCGCCTGCACCGAAGTCGTTACATTTCTTAATGATATAGCTGACTTCCTCACGACGGAACATACGCTGGATCTTACGCTCTGTAGGTGCATTTCCTTTCTGTACCTCAGCGCCGCAGACCTCGATAGAAGCCTCTGTATGTACCTTGGAGGAACCGGTAGCACCACCGATGCCGTCACGTCCGGTACGTCCGCCAAGAAGGATGATGATATCTCCCGGATCAGAGTTCTCACGGATAACTGCACGTCTTGGAGCAGCACCCATAACTGCACCGATCTCCATACGTTTTGCAACGTAATTCGGATGATAGATTTCTTTTACATAACCGGTAGCAAGACCGATCTGGTTGCCGTAGGAGCTGTAGCCGTGGGCTGCGCCACGAACCAATTTCTTCTGCGGAAGCTTGCCCTTCAGAGTCTCTTTTACAGAAACAGTAGGATCTGCTGCTCCTGTTACACGCATTGCCTGATATACATAAGTACGTCCGGAAAGTGGGTCACGGATTGCACCGCCAAGACAGGTAGCTGCGCCACCAAATGGCTCGATTTCTGTCGGATGGTTGTGTGTCTCATTCTTGAAGTTGATCAGCCATTCCTCTTCTTTTCCATTTACATCAACCGGCACTACAATACTGCAGGCATTGATCTCGTCGGACTCTTCCTGATCCTGAAGCTTGCCTTCGGATTTCAGTTTCTTCATAGCCATAAGGGCAAGATCCATCAGGCAGACGAATTTGTCGTCCCGTCCCTTATAAAGGACTTCTCTGTCGGAAAGATATCTGTTATAGGTATCAACGATAGGAGTTTTATAATCACCTTCGTCAAATTTCACCTGTGTAAGCTCAGTGGAGAATGTGGTATGACGGCAATGATCAGACCAGTATGTATCCAGAACACGGATCTCGGTCATGGATGGATCACGTTTCTCCTCGTTCTTAAAATAGTTCTGAATATGAAGGAAATCCTTAAATGTCATAGCAAGGTTCAGGGAACTGTAAAGCTCTTTTAATGGTGCTTCCTCCATATCACGGAAGCCATCAAAGATCTTAACATCTTCCGGATCCTTGAACTCTGTAACCAGTGTCTCCGGCTTCTGAAGGCCTGTCTCACGGGAATCTACAGGGTTAATGCAGTGATTCTTGATTGCCTCGAATTCTTCCTCTGTAATGTCACCTTCGATCACATAAGTAGTTGCTGAACGGATAATTGGCTGTGCATTTTCGTCCAGGAACTGTACGCACTGTACAGCGGAATCTGCTCTCTGGTCAAACTGGCCAGGAAGGAATTCTACAGAAAAAATATGTGCGCCATCTGCTGCCTCGAATTTCTCCAGGTAAAGATCATCTACCGGAGGCTCGGCAAATACGGTATGGCATGCTTTCTCAAATACATCATCAGAAATATTCTCTACGTCATAGCGGATCAGTTCCCGCACGTTTGTTACAGTCTGAATACCCAGATAAGAGCTGATCTCATGCTTCAGTTCTTTGGCTTTTACGGCAAAGGATGGTTTCTTTTCTACGTATACTCGTCTTACGTTACTCATTGGAAAACTCCTTTCGTGAATGTGAAATCATAGTGTGGTGTGCTTTTTCATTTTGAAAAAATTGGATGACTGCGCAAAACTGCAGCCATTCTTGCACATTTTCGTTTATTATAGTATCATAGGTTTTGTCATAAGTAAAATTAATATATCTTATATTTTTTATTACTATTACTTCTATATGTAAATAAACATGGCTCATCAGTCATAGCAGAGTTTGAGTTACTGTTCACTGACAATATTCCGCGAGGTGTTTTTTGTGAACAAAGTTCACAGAAAACCCGAGAATTAAGTTTGCGCAGCAAACGCTACTTCTTGTGCTTGTCACAAGAAGGTTCGTCTTTCTGTGCATCGCGAAGCGTGTTACTGGTCACGGAGTGGACAGTAACGAATTTGATTTTGGAGGATTTATATATGGATATCAATCTTGAATTATACAAATGCTTTTACTACGTTGCCACCACCTTAAGCTTCTCTGAAGCCTCCCGCCAGCTGTTCATTTCCCAGTCTGCAGTAAGCCAGGGAATCAAGACTCTGGAAAAAAAACTGGGACGGGAACTGTTTTTCCGAAGCACCAAGAAGGTTTCCCTTACCCCTGAGGGAGAAATACTTTTCCAGCATGTCAAACCGGCCCTGGAAATGCTTTCCCAGGGGGAGGCACAGCTTCTTGAGGAAGACAGACTTCAGGGGCAGCTGCGGATCGGGGCAAGCGATACCATCTGCCGGTACTTTCTGATTGACTATCTGAAGCGCTTTCATCAGGATTATCCGGGAGTGCGGATCAAGGTCACCAACAGCACCTCCATGGGCTGCGTGGAACTTCTGGAAAACCGGCAGGTGGACCTGATCGTAAGCAATCTTCCCAATTCCCGGCTTACCGCACACACACAAGTACAGGTGGTAAAAGAATTTCGGGATATTTTTGTTGCCAATCCGGACTTCTTTCCACTTGAAGGAAAAGCCCTGGAAATAAAGAAGCTGATGGAATATCCTCTTCTCACCCTTTCGTCCAAAAGCACAACAAGTGAATATCTTCATCAGTTTTTTGCATCCCACAGACAGAATCTGATTCCGGAGGTTGAGCTTAACAGCAATGATCTGCTTATTGATCTGGCACGCATTGGTCTTGGAATTGCCTGTGTTCCGGATTACATGCTGGCTTCTTTACGGGGACAGGAAACCTCTCTGATAGAGGTCAGCCTGAAACAGCAGCTTCCGCCCAGACAATTAGCCCTTGTATATCACGAAAGCCTTCCCTTATCCCAGGCTGCCCAGAAATTTTTTGACTATTTTTCATCAAAAAGCACAAAAACTACTTCTTTTTAGCATATTTTGATAGCCAAATATTACCATATCATGTACAATGTAGATGTATGAAAAAACAATGGGAGGTATTAAATTTTATGGATCTTTCAACTTTGGTAAAAATGTCAAACACTTACGGAAGCAATCCTGCTTACGTTCTTGCAGGCGGTGGAAATACTTCTGTCAAAGATGAAACCACACTGTATGTAAAGGGCTCCGGTACACAGCTTGCCACCATTAAGGCAGAGGAATTCGTTGAGATGAGCCGCGCCCGTCTCAATGAGATCATGAAAACAGAATATCCGGGAAATGACACTGAGCGTGAAGCTGCCTATCTTGCAGATGTAATGGCTGCAGTGACCGATGCAGATAAGACCAAGCGTCCAAGCGTGGAAGCATTACTTCACAATTTATTTGCATATACCTATGTACTGCATGTTCATCCTACTCTTGTAAATGGTCTGACATGCGGCAATGGCGCAAAGGCACTTTCCGAGCAGCTCCTTGGTAAAGAGGTTCTCTGGATCGACATCTGTAAACCAGGATACACACTTGCACGTATCTGTTATGAGAAAATGAACGCTTATAAAGAAGAATTTGGAAAAGATGTTCAGGTTCTTCTGCTTCAGAATCACGGTATTTTCGTAGCTGCAAATACCGTAGAAGAGATTGGTGTTTTATTTGATGGCGTGATCTCCACCCTTGAAAAACAGGTAAAACGAACAGCTGACGTCAGTGATGCTGTTACCCCTGAAAAAGAGGCTGCTGCACAGAAGCTTTCCCAGCTGCTCGGACATGCTGTAGAGGTTGTACCGGCTGCTGAAGCAGATAATTTTGTAAAAAATATAGAAGCTGCCGCACCGCTTCTGAAACCATTCACCCCTGATCACATAGTATATTGCGGTCCATATCCTTTATTTGTTGAAAACATTGATCAGGCAAAAGAAGCACTGGATGCATTTATGGCTGAAAATGATAAAGAACCAAGACTGATCCTGGTTCAGGGCGTTGGTGCATTTATTATGGAAGATGACAAGGGGAAAGCTGCCAAGGCTCAGCTTCTTGCTAAGGATGCCATCAAGCTTGCTGTCTATGCAGAAAGCTTCGGCGGTCCGCTTCAGATGACAGATGAGATCACTTATTTCATTACCCATTGGGAAGCAGAGGCTTACCGCAGTAAGAAATAAAGAAAAGAAAAAGATTCTGGTAAAAACAGGATGTTACAATCTTGTTTTTACACAGAATCTTTTTTTGCAAAATGTTCGCCACAATTTGTGTGTTTTTCTATAGTGCTCCCAGCCTCTTACTGTGGCAGAACTCCATCTGCTGCTTCAATATACGGATTATCGATCTCATCAAAGGCGCCCTCGTCAACCTTGGCTGCATAGGCCGGGTCGATTGGCATTTTGCCAAGAACCGGAACATTCAGGGATGCGGCAATCTCGTCAATGTGGCTTTCGCCAAATACTTTCAGTTCTTTGCCGCAGTCTGGACATTTCACATAGCTGTAGTTCTCTACAAGGCCCAGAACCGGCACCTTCATCATTCCAGCCATATTGTATGCCTTCTTCACGATCATGCTTACAAGATCCTGTGGAGAGGTTACGATCACGATTCCCTGAATCGGAAGGGACTGGAATACAGTCAGCGGAACGTCTCCTGTTCCTGGTGGCATATCTACGAACAGGTAATCTACATCACCCCAGATAACATCTGTCCAGAACTGTTTTACCATGTTGCCAAGAATCGGTCCCCGCCAGATTACCGGAGTGTCCTCAGTTGGAAGAAGCAGGTTAATGGACATAACCTTGATTCCGTTTTTGGTCTCCATAGGGAAAATACCGCTGTCGTTTGCCTGGGCAGCACCTTTCAGGCCGTACATTTTCGGAATGGATGGTCCGGTAATGTCTGCGTCAAGGATTCCTACTTTATAGCCTTTCTTTGCCATTCTGTTTGCAAGAGATGCTGTCACGAAGGATTTTCCAACGCCGCCTTTACCACTTACAATACCGATTACATGCTTTACATTTGACATTGCATTCATTGCTGCCTGCATGCTCTGCGGATTTTTCTTGCTGGCACAGCCTTCACAGCTTGATTTGTCGCAAGTCTTGCTGTCACATTCTTTTGCCATTTTTATCTATCTCCTTTTTCCTTATTTATTTCATAAACCTGTCAATTGCACGTTCCAGTTCCTTGATGGCGTCCTTGTCTCCATGCTCTACCGCATCCACAATACAGTGTTCAATGTGATCCTGTAAAATAATCTTGCCTGTATTATTAATAGCAGATTTCACTGCGGAAAGCTGGATCAGCACTTCGCTGCAGTCCCGGCCGTCTTCCACCATACGTTTGATGGATTCCAGGTGCCCGATTGCACGGGAAAGCCGGTTCAGTACAGCCTTGGTCTGTGCATGACTGTGGTGATGTCCGTGTTCTCCATGGGAATGCATGACAGTGGTGCCATCTTCCAGAACATGGGTATGCATATGCTCTTCCTCGCCTTCATGCAGGTGGTTCTCTAACTGTTCTTCTATCATGTCATCCTCCTGTTTTTCCAACCATTTCGCATATCCAACAGTGTTCTGTGGATGGTTTCTGACTGGTGTAATTCTTTTGAAGCACGTCCGTTTATTATAACATACTTCCCTTAAATATGCACTATTTCTGATGATTGTATTAAAAAATATGCCTTAGAGCCTGTTTGAAAAATCATTCCCGCAATCTGCACGCCCCACTTTGCGGTATATTTTGTCTGAATTCGGTTGCCGTAGCCCGCTACGGCGCCCTCATCCGGACAAAATCTCCCACAAATTGTGACGCACATCTTGCGGAAAGCCTTTTTCAAACATGCTCTAAGGTCGTTGTTGTAAGCAGTAGCTTAAAATCCGCTTCGTGACCTGCAGCTTATATTTCCGTAAAGGAACATCTCTGTTTGATCTGGGAGGTCTGGATGTCAAATATGATGGTGCCATCTTCCAGAACCGTCTTCTCATAGGTTACTTCTTTTCCCTTAAATTTATTCTTCACATATTCCTCAGGATCTTCAATTTCCACCTCGTCCACAAATACATCCCTCATCTGGTTCCTTGGACATTTATTGAAAATTTCCCAGATTACTTCATACTCTTTCATATTCTCACCTGCTCTTTTTTGTAAAACTATCTGCTCCTTTGTCATCTCCCGCATTTGCGTTACTGTTTCCCCGGCTGACTGCAGATGTTTTTCACAATAAAGCTAATCCTTTTTCCATAAATTAATTTCATTATAGATATTTTGTACTTTTTTGTCAAAAATAATTGAACTTCTTCAGAGAATGTCGTATCATAGAAATACTAAAATCGAAACGACATGAAGCGAAAAGGAGATATAGCCATGCAGCTTTTAAAAGAACGTATTCTGAAAGATGGCGTTGTGAAACCAGGCAATATATTAAAGGTAGACAGTTTCCTGAACCACCAGATGGACATTGACCTGATCAATGAGATTGGTAAGGAGTTTAAGGCGCGTTTCTCAGACTGCCCCATCACCAAGATCCTCACTATTGAAGCTTCCGGTATTGGCATTGCCTGTATTGCAGCACAGTATTTTCATGTTCCTGTAGTATTTGCCAAGAAATCCCAGAGTGTAAACCTGGACGGCGAGATGTACTGCACCAAGATTGAATCCTTTACCCATAAGAAAGTTTATGATGTTATTATTTCCAAGAAGTTCCTTAGTCCAGAGGATCACGTACTTCTTATTGATGATTTCCTTGCAAATGGCTGTGCTCTTCTCGGACTGATCGATATTGTAAAGAAATCCGGAGCTACTCTTGAAGGTGCCGGAATCGTAATTGAGAAGGGCTTCCAGCACGGCGGACAGCAGATCCGCGATATGGGTGTCCGTCTGGAATCTCTGGCTATCATTGATTCCATGACAGATGATTCCCTGACCTTCCGCGATTAATTTTTAAGAGCAAAAATACCAGTAATCACCAAACGATTACTGGTATTTTCATTTTACTTACGTATTTTCATTTTACTTCCGTTTTATGCTTTTCCACTACTCTGCAGCTTGCTATTGCTCTCCTGGTTTTCTCCATCCTTTACAGCCGGAACTTCTTCTGTGCTCACTTCAGGCTCATCCTTTGGAATTACCTGGCTCTTTTTCTCAGGCTCACCACCTTCCGGTGTAAGACTCGCCTCCGGCGTCACTGTCACTTCCGGTGTCGGACTTACTTCCTCGGGAACAGGCATAGGAGAGGCTTCCGGCGCGATCATTTCTGCCAGATAGAATCCATTATCCACAAGAATCTGATAATTATCCTTATCGATCAGCTTTCCATCACAGGTAACCGTTCCAATGATCTTCACACCATTATCATACTGGGAATAATTATTGATATCAACGTCATCCCCATTCAGGTAGGTTTCCACCAGCTTCGTCAGGGCTTCTGCCAGATCCCGGCGATCCAACATGACTGTAAAACCGATTTTTTCTTCTGCCACACTTTTAACAGCATCTGCATCTGCATTTACACCTGTGATCAGAGGCCAGTTCTCATCACCAGGCTGGAGCTGCTCTTTTTCCAGAAGCTCCAGAGCTGCCAGAGCAAAATCATCAGAAGCAGTGCAGATAATATCCGGAGTTTTCTCCAGAGAATAAAATTCGTCTATCTCGGATTTCAGCTGCTTCTTCGCAGTATCTGTATTCTGATCCATAATGCTGGTTTCATCAAAAGTCACACGGCCGGAACGACAGATCAGGGTACCATCGTCAATATACTCCTGCAGCACCTCCATTATCCCGTTAAACAGGAATAACGAAGCGTCATCATCCGGAGAGCCCATAAGAAACTCTATGGTACGGGCACCTCTGTCTTCCCGGACTTTATCCAGTTCTTCTTTCTCTACAATATTTTTGGCAATCTCTTTTCCAATCGCCCGCATATTAAAAGTGACAAAGTATTTCACGTTTGGCGTATCCATGATCAGATTGTCATAGTCAATCACCGGAATTGAGAGCTCAGAAACCTCTTCCAGTACATCTGTAAGACCATATGGATCAACAGGTGAAATTACCAGTGCTTTCAGTTTCTCATCCTGAAGAAGCTCCCTGATCTGTTCTGCCTGGGTGTCAGAATCGTCCCCGGCAAAATACATAGCAGCTTCATAACCTGCCTCTTCCAGACGTGATTTCAGTTCTGTACGCTCCAGACTGCTGTTGATATCCTCTCCCTCTTCCGGAAGCAGAACCCCCACCTTATCAAGATTTTCCTCCGGGGCTTCAGTTGTCTCACTTTCTTCTGAATTTTCATCACTTTTATCACTGTCCTGTTTATCGGACTTTCTATTCGTATCCTTTTTGCTGTCAGCGTCCTTCGTGTCTCCAGTGCCCTCATTTTCGTCCTCAACGCTCTCTTTTACAGCCTCGGTGGCTTCATTTTTACCACAGCCTGTGAGAAAAGCACTGCACACCAGAAGTCCGGTAAGAAGTCCTGCAATTTGCTTTTTCATAAAAATTCCTTTCTATGTAACTTCATATCATTCTCTATTTTCAAGCTTTTTCAAATAGTATTCTTACTTATATTCTTTCAGGATTCCCTTCAGATAATCACGGTAAGCCTGAACTGACTTCTTAGGCTTCATAAGGATTACATCTTTCCCCATGCCTGTAAGCCATCCGTAAAACTCAGAGGTCTCATCCACCTGCACTGCAGCAACGAAAGTATCCTCTTCTTTCTCCTTGTACTGGGCATAATTTCCAAGTGCTGCCATGACTTCTTTCTTTTTCTTATTTCTGCAAAGAAGCTTCACCGGTTTATCCTCCTCAGAATCTGACGGTGGAAGCAGCCAGGAATTTTTCGCTTTTTTGTGAGCCTCATTGGAAAATGCACTGCCTTCATTCTCTGCTCCAGCACTGTTTTTTGCAGAGTCTTCCGGATTTGCACCATTCATTTCTGTAGTGGATGTATTTACGCTCTCTGCGGCAGCTTCTCCGGCAACATAATATCCGGTATACTTTCCTCTTTTAAACTTAATGTCCATGCCAAAGCTTCTCAGCACTTCCATATCGTCATAAATACTTTTTCGCTCAGCACTGACTCCGTTTTCCTGAAGTCTTCCGATAATTTCCTGCATAGTGCACGGATGTGTTTCACTGGTCTCTCTCAATATTTTTTCAAGATAAAGGATTTTCCCTTTTTGATTGATTCCTTTTGCCATATCGTTCCCCTTATTTTTATCTGTACATATCAGAGCATGTTTGAAAAAGGCTCTCTGCAAGGCAGGAATGATTTTCAAACAGGCTTTGGAGCTTGTTTGTATCAGTTCTCTTTTACAAAGCGATGATATACGTAATCATTTGCTGCCTTCTCTTCTGTATCATCCAGCGGCGCAAGCTGGACTTCCTTTCCATATTTCTGCTCAAGAGCATGTGCGATCAGCCAGTCTGCCAGCTGCGGGTTCTTGGGAAGAAGCGGACCGTGAAGGTACGTTCCGATCACATTCTTGTAAACCACACCCTCATAGCCTGTTTTTCCATCATTTCCAGAGCCATAGAGTACTTTTCCCAGAGGCTTGCAGTTATTAATACAGGTTCTTCCTCCATGGTTCTCAAATCCAACCACAGGCATATCAAAAAGGTCACTTTTCAGCACAATATTGCTGATCAGACGTCCCTCTCCCTGTTCAGTGTAAAGGTCTACCAGGTCAAGCCCTGTAATGGTTCCCTGATCTGTCTTATAATATTTTCCAAGAAGCTGGTAACCACCGCAGATAGCGATAACTACGCCTCCATCTTCCACATATTTCTTAAAATCCGGCTGAATTTCCTTCAGTTTCTCACAAACCAGCATCTGCTCCCTGTCGGAACCACCGCCCAGTAGCACAATATCCAGTCTGGAAAAATCAATCTTGTCACCCAGTTCAAAAGCAATGGTCTCTGCCTCAATTCCACGCCACTGGCAGCGTCTCATAAGGCACTGGATATTTCCTCTGTCTCCATACAGGTTCAGGAGATCAGGATATAAATGTCCGATTGTCAGTTTCATTCCTTTTCTCCCTCCATTTTCTTAAGAATATTATGAGTGCTGAATAATGCAGTGTAGTTTACCAGAACGTAGAGATTGCCTACGCCGTCTTCAATTCTTTTTCGGATCGCTGTTTCCACATTTTCCTCAAGCATAACCGGAATGTCCACATATTTCATCCGGAGGCGCATATCCTGGCAGCGGATACCGCTGACTGTAATGGAATGAATGCTTGCATCGCCCAGAAGGTCAAAATCCACATCCCAGAGCCAGGAAATATCTGTTCCATCCTGTGCATTGTCGTTGATGGTGATAATAATATCTTTCTGTGTTTTATCCTGCATAACTGCGGAAATATTCTGGTTAAAACCGGCAGGATTCTTTGCAAGGTTCAGCATAACACCAGTGCCTTTAATACGGAACTGTTCCATACGACCATTTTCCGGATTAAATTTCTGAAGCATATTCTGGAAATGCTCTCCGGAAAATCCAGCTGTACGCAGCCCGGCATAAGCAGCCAGAATATTATATACATTATAAAAGCCTTTGTAATTGGCTGTAAGGTGCTTATCCTCCACCTGAAAGGACAGTTGATCACCAACCTTTACATCATGGGCATCATATTTGATTTCCGGTCTTGCAAAGCCACAGGATGGGCACTTGTAATCCCCCAGCTGACTATAGTGGTAAAAACTGTATTCCAGCCTGGCACCACACTTTTTACAAAAACGTCCTTCCCGTATCTCGTTTGCCGCACTCTTCTGGACAGGCTTACTGATTCCGTATGTGATATACGGATTGCCGCTGTCCATAGCAAGATACGCCGAAAGCGCATCATCCGCATTTACGATTACCTGCATTTTCGGTACTGTGCGGATCATCTCTTCCAGAATGTTCATGGTAATATCAATTTCACCGTAGCGGTCCAGCTGGTCGCGGAACAAATTAGTCAGAAGCATGTAGTCCGGCTTCAGGCCTGGAAATACATGGCGGGTAGAAGCCTCGTCTACCTCAATGCAGGCGTAATCTGCATCCAGCCTGCCTGTAGGTCCGGCAGCCAGCACAAAAGCTGCTACAACGCCGTTTAACATGTTAGAACCGGTGTGATTGCAGACTACTTTCTGCCCTTCATTTTCAAGGGCTGCGCAGAGCATGTTGTTGGTGGTTGTCTTACCGTTGGTTCCACAGGTTACAAATATTTTCTTCCGCACCTGAGAAGAAAGATCTTCCAGGATGTCAGGATTGATCTTTAATGCGATCTTGCCCGCCCAGGTCACTCCCTGGCGTCCCATTTTCCTGCAGATAAAGCCTGCAGATTTCGCTGCAAAAACAGCAGCCATTGTTCTGATTTTCATGTGTATTTAATCCTTTTTCACTACTATTCACAGGGTAAAGCTCAAAAAGCAATTATGAATGAGCCAATGAATGGCAGTCCTTTTCAAGTATTATTTTCGTATGTTATATAATTAGACAGTGCAGCTTAATTCAGGTTATCTGTGATCAGTACATCTGTACAGACACCTTGCGCCCCATTCGCCAGATATCTTCTGGCTTCCTCTTTGTCATTTATGGTATAAATATATACCAAAATGTCCCGTTCGTCAAAAATTTTCTGCACTTCTTCGGACCAGTAGTCACGATAAATGGTTACAGCCATGATTTTATTGGTTTGACAGAATTCTGCAATATCGTTCAATTCTTCTGTGGTATATTCCTGCCACAGAGAATAGATATATGCAGGAAATTTATACAAAAGTGCTGTTCCAGGATACATGGCTGAATTGTATATTTCCGGGATGATCTGTTTAAGCGTATGCTCGATGCCAGCTTTTATAGAGATTTCCCTGTACTGTGCATAATCCTCAAGAGTACGCTGGTAATTGCGGACAGAATATTGTTTGGAATCTATCATTACAAATGCATCCGGATATTCGTCCAGCAGTTTCAGAAGGTCTTCAAAGGTCATAGGGGTGTATTTCCCATATATAGGCGTATTTAAAAATTCTTCTGAGGATAGAACTTTTCGTTCTTCTCCTTCCCATTGTCCAAGAGACTCTTTCCAGTTATGGCGGCACACCCATACTCCATCACTGGTCTGCGTCAGATCCACCTCAAACAGGCGGCAGCCTTTATCATAATAATTGATAAAGCTTTCTCTGGAATTTAAGTATGTGAGACCGTCAATCCCACCCAGAGCATGCGTTATAATATTGTAATTTTCCCAGTCAAATTCCGGTGTATTCACTGGAATTTCTTTTTTCGCTTCGTACCGGGCGGAGCCTGTCAAAAGCCAGGCTAACAAACAAATTTCTATTAATAAAAGTAACTTTCTCACATTGGTATCCCTAAATTAAGAAAAAAGAGATATCTACGAAACGTAAATATCTCTTTTCTTATAATCAGTAATTCTGTTTCGGATTAAACCAGCTCGATGAGCACTTCCATAGCGCCATCACCTTTACGCTGTCCAATCTTAACGATTCTGGTGTATCCACCGTTACGGTTAGCGTATTTTGGTGCGATTTCCTCGAACATCTTCTTAACCATATCTACATCTTTGGTGTTTTTCTTCTTGCCAGCGCCCTTAGCCGGAACTTCTTTAACCGGGTAGAACACTTTCATCATCTGACGACGAGCGTGAAGTCTGGATGGAGCATCTTTTGTGATCTGCTTCTCAACTTCATCGTAAACAGTTTTCTTCTTACCGTCTACAACTTCTTTCACTCTCTTGCCTTCAGCGTCTTTTCTTGCAACTTTAGCTGTTACAGTAACAGTCTCAAAGTTGTCTTTCTCGCGAACAGCCATAGCTACAAGGCCTTCAGCGATCTTACGGATCTCTTTAGCTTTAGCTTCTGTTGTAACAATTTTTCCATTGTATAACAGATTTGTAACCTGGTTTCTTAACAGAGCTTTTCTCTGGTCAGCTGTTCTGCTTAATTTTCTATATTTTGCCATTTAATTTTCCTCCATCTGTGGGACAGCAGTCCACGCTTGTTCGGTCTTACTGGGCTGCTGCTTAGCAAATCCCCACTGTAATAATCTTACGCGATACCTTTATGGTTATCTTACTCTTCTGTTGGCTGAAGCTGTAAGCCCAGCTCTTTCAACTTGGCAAGTACTTCCTCTAAAGACTTACGTCCAAGGTTACGTACTTTCATCATGTCGTCAGAAGTCTTATTGCAAAGCTCCTCAACAGTATTGATGCCTGCTCTCTTCAGACAGTTGTAAGAACGAACTGAAAGCTCAAGCTCATCAATGCTCATTTCAAGAACTTTCTCTTTCTCATTGTCTTCTTTCTCGATCATAACCTCAGCGGTCTTTGCATTCTCGGAAAGGTCAATGAAAAGGCTTAAATGCTCGCTTAATACCTTTGCTGCAAGGCTTACTGCCTCATCAGGATCCAGCGTGCCATTTGTGTATACATCAAGTGTCAGTTTATCAAAGTCTGTAACCTGACCCACACGTGTATTCTGCACAACCATATTGACTCTCTCAACCGGGCTGTAGATTGCATCAACTGCAATTACACCGATTGGCATGTCATCTGATTTGCCCTTATCCGCACTCACATATCCGCGGCCTTTTGTAATGGTAAGTTCCATTGCAAGTCTGCAATCCTTACCACCGTTTAAGGTAGCGATTACCTGATCCGGATTCATGATCTCGATATCCTGATCTGCCTGAATATCAGCAGCTGTCACAACACCTTTGCCCTCACACTCAATGTATGCGGTCTTCGGCTCATTGTCAGCACTGTTATTCTTAATTGCAAGACTCTTAAGATTCATGATGATCTCTGTCACGTCTTCTTTTACTCCAGGGATGGAGCTGAATTCATGAAGAACACCATCGATCTTAACCTGACTTACTGCAGCTCCCGGCAGGGAGGACAGCATAATTCTTCTAAGAGAATTGCCAAGTGTAGTACCGTAACCTCTTTCAAGAGGTTCTACAACGAATCTTCCAAATTTTTTATCTTCAGATATCTCGGTAATTTCGATTTTTGGTTTATTAAAATCAAACACTATAAATTTCCCTCCTTCTGGGTTGTATGCAATTGAGGGTATTATCAGGGCTCATTATTTGGAGTACAACTCGACGATAAGCATCTCGTTTACAGGAACGTCAATTTCTTCTCTTGTAGGAAGCTCTTTTACAACGCCCTTAAGATTCTCCTGGTCAGCCTCAAGCCAGTTCGGAACAAGTCTTCCGCCTGTTACCTCAAGGATTCCTTTGTATCTCTCAGAACCTTTGCATTTCTCTTTGATCTCGATGCTGTCGCCAGCTTTTACGAGATAAGAAGGAATGTTAACGCATTTTCCGTTTACAAGAACGTGCTTGTGGTCAACGATCTGACGAGCTTCTTTTCTTGTTCTTGCAAATCCCATACGGAAAAGAACATTGTCAAGTCTTGTCTCAAGCATGATCATCAGGTTCTCACCAGTCTGACCTTTCATTCTGTCGGCTTTCTTGTAGTAGTTACGGAAAGGTTTCTCCAGAACGCCATAAATGAATTTTGCTTTCTGTTTTTCTTTTAACTGAAGACCGTACTCAGATACTTTACGGTTTGCACGTTTTAACTGTCTTGTGGATTTTTTATCAATTCCTAAATAAATTGGATCCATTCCAAGGGATCTACATCTTTTCAGGACCGGTGTTCTATCTACTGCCATCTTGGCTTACCTCCTAATTCAATTAGACTCTTCTACGTTTTGGTGGACGGCATCCGTTGTGCGGAACCGGAGTTACGTCACGGATACTTGTTACTTCAAGACCGCATGCCTGAAGGGCACGGATAGCAGCCTCACGACCTGATCCTGGTCCTTTAACCATTACGTCTACTGTTTTAATCCATGAATTAAAGCAGCCTTTGTTGCAGTCTCAGCTGCCATCTGTGCTGCATAAGGAGTAGATTTCCTTGAACCTCTAAATCCCAGACCGCCGGCACTTGCCCATGAAAGAGCGTTTCCTTCGTTGTCAGTCAGAGTAACAATTGTGTTGTTAAAAGAAGACTGGATATGTGCCTGTCCGTGTTCAACGTTTTTCTTGACACGACGTTTTGTTGTCGTTTTTTTAGTTGTTTTTGCCATTTTAAAACTAACCTACGCTTTCCTTAATCAATCAAAATTTATAGTTAGGATACTGAATTATTTCTTCTTATTTGCTACTGTTCTCTTCGGACCCTTGCGTGTTCTAGCATTGGTCTTGGTCTTCTGACCACGAACCGGAAGTCCTTTACGATGACGGATTCCTCTGTAGCATCCGATTTCCTGCAGTCTCTTAATGTTCAGGGCGATTTCTCTACGAAGATCACCTTCTACCATCATTGTCTCATCAATGACAGCCTGAAGTCTCTTAACTTCATCATCAGTCAGGTCTCTGACACGTGTGTCAGGATTTACATTTGCCTGAGCAAGGATTTTGTCTGCACTTGGTCTTCCGATACCATAAATATAGGTAAGACCGATTTCAATTCTTTTCTCTCTTGGTAAGTCTACACCAGCTATACGAGCCATGTACTGTTTCCTCCATTTTCTTTACTGAAAGTTCTGCGTCTTCGTACATCACTTGTATCAGATACAAGGTGAAATGGGATGCATCCATACGCACTCTTTCTTAATTCTTAGTTCCTAATTGGGGTGCCTCGGTATAACACCCAGCTGCTTTTGGCGATTCGCAGCCTTTCCGAAATTTGCGGCCAACGGGCCAACGTTGCCTCCGGTATTAGGCAATACATGCTTAGTTCATTATATGTCAGATGATACAACCCGTCCGGGTGTTTCACCTGCAGCCGCATTCACAAACAATGGATCAATCAACCCTGACGCTGTTTGTGCTTTGGATTCTCACAGATAATTCTGATAGAACCTTTTCTCTTAATGACCTTGCATTTCTCGCAGATCGGTTTTACAGATGATCTTACTTTCACTGGAAATCCTCCTTCCGTAAAATATAGCATTAAAATCTGCAGTTTAGGGCGCAGTTATACACACGTACAAGCGCGTCCGCATTGTATTGTAGCATTATGGTCTACAAAATGCAAGCAGTTTTTTAAATTTTTTTACATTTTTCTAATTTTTTTAGTTTCCTGAAGTTTGAAACATTTTTTCTGTGTTCAGTTTCTTCTATTATAGAAGAAACTCCTGTACCATAGAAGCATTTTCTCAGGCACAGGAGTTTTATATTCATTAATCCGAATTTGCTATTAACGAATCTGAATTACTTATCTCGCCAGATGATTCTTCCCTTGGAAAGATCATATGGGGAAAGCTCCATTGTTACTTTGTCTCCTGGAAGAATACGAATAAAGTTCATGCGCAGCTTGCCGCTGATATGAGCAAGTACAACATGTTTGTTTTCAAGTTCCACTTTAAACATTGCGTTTGGCAGCTTCTCTAAAACAGTGCCTTCTACTTCAAGTACATCTACTTTTGACATTTTATACCTCCTGTATCGCCTTAATGATAATGATTAATACTCTGTGAGTGTCAGAATCTCCGGTTCGCCATCTGTAATCAGTATGGTGTTCTCATAATGTGCGGAAAGGGAACCATCCATGGTCACCACTGTCCATTCGTCATCCAGCCAGCATACATCTGCTCTGCCCATATTGATCATGGGCTCTATGGCAAGTGTCATGCCTGGAAGTAATTTCACTCCCCTGCGTTTCTGAGGGAAGTTGGGAATCTGCGGATCTTCGTGAAGATGAGTACCAATCCCATGTCCCACCAGATCTCGTACAATACCATAACGGTATTTCGCCGCATACGCTCCGATTGCCTTGGAAATATCATTGAGATGATTTCCTGCTTTCGCGAATTTTATTCCTTCAAAGAAGCACTGCCTGGTTACATCCATAAGCTGCTTGGCTTCTTTGGAAACTTCTCCGACTGCATAAGTACGGGCCGCATCAGAATGATATCCTTTATAGATCAGTCCTGCATCAATCTTTACCAGATCACCATCCTGGATAATTTTGTCCTCCGAAGGAATTCCGTGGACCACTTCATCATTCAGGCTGATGCAGAAGGAGCCAGGAAAGCCTCCATAATTCAGAAAATTGGGAATGCATCCCATGGAACGGATCATATCTTCGCCGATACGGTCGATCTCCTTGGTACTCATTCCTGGTTTAATATAAGGGATCAGCCCGTCATGGACTTTTTCCAGAAGATGTCCGGATTCCCTCATAAGTTCAATTTCTTGTGCTGTTTTTATTGAAACTGACATTACTTCTTATCCTCTATTCTATTCGCCAAGGATCTTCACAATATCACCAAATACCTCATCCAGGTTCTTGGTGCCATCTACAGTTTTCAGTACGCCCTGACCAGTATAGTAGTCGATAAGCGGCTGAGTCTGCTCATGATATACATTCAGACGCTTCTGTACAGTCTCCGGCTTGTCATCGTCACGAAGCACAAGATCCTCACCGCATGTATCGCAAACCCCCTCTGTCTTCGGAGCTGCAAATACAACGTGGTAGGTTGCACCACATTTTACGCATGCGCGTCTTCCACCCATACGGTTCACGATATTCTCATCCGGAACATCAACATCAATAGCATAATCAATCTTGCTTCCCAGCTTGCTTAAAGCATCGGTAAGGCATTCAGCCTGTGGGATTGTTCTTGGAAAACCGTCCAGAACATAGCCGTTCTTGGCATCCGGCTGCTGGATTCTGTCCACAACAAGGTCGCAGGTAAGTTCATCCGGTACAAGCAGTCCCTGGTCCATATAAGTTTTTGCTTTTTTCCCAAGTTCTGTGCCATTTTTGATATTGGCACGGAAAATATCGCCTGTAGAGATATGGGGAATACCATATTTCTCAGCAATTTTCTTAGCCTGGGTTCCTTTTCCTGCACCTGGTGCACCTAACATGATAATTCTCATAAAAAGCCCTCCATTTTCTCATACTACGAATTAAGGCTGTGACGCATATAAGCACCACAACCTTTATTCTTTTAGTTGTTCAGGAAGCCTTTGTAATTGCGGACAAGCATCTGTGATTCAATCTGTTTCACAGTCTCCAGGATAACTCCAACAATAATGATGATGGAAGTACCACCGAAGGATACGTTTGCACCGAATACTCCATTGAAGAAGAACGGAATAACCGCAACGATAATCAGCCTACTGCACCTATAAATATAATATAATTTAAGATTTTAGTCAAATAGTCTGACGTTGGTTTTCCTGGACGGATACCAGGAATGAAACCACCCTGCTTTTTGATATTGTCTGCAACTTCCAGCGGGTTGAATGTGATGGAAGTGTAGAAATATGCAAAGAATACGCAAAGTACAATATACAGAAGCAGTCCCCAGCTATACTGTGGCTGACTTGGATTACACCAGTTATTGGATGATAATCCTCGAATAATCTCACTGCCGATGCCGGTTCCATTAGCTTTTCCTGCAAGCTGTGCGATTACGCCTGGGAAAGACATAATTGAGGAAGCAAAAATAACCGGAATAACACCAGCGGTGTTAACTTTCAGCGGTATATTGGTAGTCTGACCACCCATCAGCTTTCTGCCGACCATTTTTCTGGAATACTGAACAGGAATTCTTCTCTCTGCACCGTTAAGGATCAGTACAAATACCACCATGACAATGATTATTGCAACAATGATAACCCCTGCAAGCAGTCCTTTTGCAATTGTTTTTCCTTTGATGAAGTTCTCATAAAGAAGAGATAAGTCACTTGGAACACGGGAAACGATGTTAATGGTCAGGACGATGGAAATACCATTTCCAACACCCTTCTCAGTAATACGCTCACCGATCCACATCAGCATGGCAGAACCAGCTGTGAGGCAAGCAACTACAGTTAAGCCTTTAAAGAAGTTCATGTTCGGGATCAGACCCTGGCGACCAAAACCGATTGCCATTGCCACAGACTCAAACAACGCAAGACCAACAGTTACATAACGGGTAATGGCAGTAATTTTCTTTCTGCCCTCTTCTCCATCTCTCTGCATCTCCTCCAGAGCCGGAATAGCAATTGTGAGAAGCTGCATGATAATGGATGATGTAATGTATGGCGTGATGTTCAATGCAAAGATTGACATCTGGGTAAATGAGCCACCAGTGAACGCATCAAAGAAATTGAATGCGTCACCAGTGTTTTTAGCAAACCACTCTTTAAAGAAATCGCTATCTACTCCCGGAACAGGAAGCTGTGATCCGATACGGATGACAAGAATCATCCATAATACATAGAGGAGTTTACGTCTCATCTCTTTTACTCTGAAAACGTTTTTGAGAGTTTCAAACATTTGATCACCTCTATTAGATCAGCTCTACTGTACCACCTGCAGCTTCGATTTTAGACTTTGCAGTCTCACTTACAGCATTTACTTTAACTGTAAGCTTCTTGGTAAGCTCGCCGTTTCCAAGGATTTTAACGCCGTCACCAGCTTTGGAAATTGCACTGCTTGCAAGTAAGCTCTCAACTGTAACCTCTGCACCATCCTCAAAACGGTTCAGAACATCAACGTTGATTGCAATGATCTCTTTAGAGTTTCTGTTTGTGAATCCTCTCTTAGGCAGACGTCTGTATAAAGGCATCTGTCCACCTTCAAATCCCGGTTTCTTGTGTCCGGAACGTGCTAACTGTCCTTTATGGCCTTTACCGGCTGTTTTGCCGTTTCCAGAACCATGTCCACGGCCTCTTCTGAAGTTATCGCTGTGCTTAGAACCCTCAGCTGGTCTTAAGTTTGATAATTCCATTATGGCACCTCCTTTTTGTAATTATGCTTCTTCTACTTTTACCAGGTGCTGTACCTGCTGAATCATTCCTCTTGTTGCCGCATTGTCTGGCATCTCAACTGTTTTGTGCATTTTGGTAAGACCCATTGCTTTAACAGTAAGTTTGTGCTTCGGAACTGCGCCAATCGGAGATTTTACTAAAGTAACTTTTAATGTATTTGCCATTTTAATATTCCTCCTTAAGCCAGAATCTCATCAACAGATTTTCCACGAAGTTTTGCAACTTCTTCCGGAGTTTTTAACTGTCTTAAGCCTTCGATGGTTGCAAGAACAACATTCTGCTTATTTCTGGATCCCATACATTTTGTACGGATGTTTTTGATACCAGCTAACTCGATAACGGCACGAGCCGGGCCGCCGGCGATAACTCCAGTACCTTCCGGAGCTCTCTTAAGAAGCATGGAAGCGCTTCCGTAAGAACCTACGAAGTCATGTGTAATGGAACCATTCTCATCTCTTGCTACGGTTACTAATTTCTTAATAGCATCCTCTTTTCCTTTGCGGATTGCTTCCGGAATCTCGGCTGCCTTTCCAAGTCCTGCACCAACGTGTCCATTGCCGTCACCTACAACAACTAAAGCTGTGAAACGGAAGTTACGACCACCTTTAACAACCTTGGTAACACGCTTGATTGATACTACTTTATCTTCTAACTCTAACTGACTAGCATCAATAAGATTACGTTTCATGTGTTTCGCTCCTCCTTATTAGAATTTCAGTCCAGCTTCTCTTGCTGCGTCTGCCAGTGCTTTTACTTTACCGTGGTAAATGTATCCACCTCTGTCAAAAACAACTTCCTCGATGCCGGCTTCCACTGCCTTCTTACCGATTACAGTGCCAAGATATGCTGCTGCTGCAACATCGTCGGTGTTCTCAAGCTGTGCTTTTACGTCTTTCTGAAGAGTAGAAGCAGATACTAAAGTCTTTCCAACGGTGTCATCGATAATCTGTGCATACATGTGTTTATTGGAACGAAATACTGCAAGACGCGGAGTTGTTGCAGTGCCATTTAAATGATGACGTAATCTTCTATGCTTTTTCTCGCGAATTTCCGCTCTAGATGCTTTATTAACCATTTTCTCACTCTCCTTAATTATTTCTTACCAGTCTTACCAACTTTGCGTCTGATAACCTCAGTATCATACTTAATACCTTTACCCTTATATGGCTCAGGTCTTCTCTTATCTCTGATCTCAGCTGCAAACTGTCCAACTTTTTCCTTGCTGATACCGGAAACGATAATCTTGTTACCGTCTACTTTGGTCTCAATACCTTCCGGATCTTCCATTTCTACCGGGTGAGAATATCCAAGGTTTAAAGTAAGCTTCTTGCCCTGCTTAGCGGCTCTGTAACCAACACCGTTAACTTCAAGAGTCTTGGTGTATCCTTCGCTTACACCAACAACCATGTTGTGGATAAGGCTTCTTGTTAAGCCGTGAAGGGATTTCATTTTCTTTAAGTCGTTTGGTCTTGCAACAACTACATGACCATCTTCAACTTTGATTTCCATCTCTGTTGGAAGCGCTCTCTCAAGTGTTCCTTTTGGTCCTTTTACGGTTACTACGTTTCCTTCTGCAACAGATACTTCAACTCCTGCCGGAATAGCAACCGGAAGTCTACCGATACGTGACATACTATGTGTCCTCCTTACTTAGATTATCGGAGAGGTTTTCGCAACCTCTCTGTTTTCAGTGTTTCGTCTACTTCTTGAATGAATGGAGCCGAAGCTTACCATACAAATGCAAGAACCTCGCCGCCTACCTGAAGTTTACGAGCTTCTTTATCGGTGATAACACCTTTATTAGTGGAAAGGATTGCGATTCCAAGTCCTCCAAGAACCTTCGGAAGCTCTTCCTTACCAGCATAAACACGAAGACCCGGTTTAGAGATTCTCTTTAAACCTGTAATGATCTTCTCGTTTTTGTCTTCGCCATATTTCAGTGTGATATGGATGTTTTTAGCAACACCATCTTCAACTAAATCGTATTTTGCAATGTATCCCTCATCAACAAGGATGTTTGCAATTGCAATTTTCATCTTGGATGCTGGTACATCTACTGTGTCGTGTTTTGCAGTGTTTGCATTACGAATTCTTGTAAGCATGTCTGCGATTGGATCGCTCATTGTCATGTTAGTTTCCTCCTCATATTCAGACTTTACATGTCATAGTATATTTATATAAATTTACGTGTTACCTGTGTAACATCATCCCGTGCTGAACTGGTACTGCACCTTGCGGCTTGCACTCGTTAAGGTTCGGGATGGACTTTGCACGAAATTCATGTTCGCCTTACGGCTTACATTCATTAAGCGACTTTCAGCTTCGGCTTACCAGGAAGCTTTCTTAACTCCCGGGATCTGTCCTTTGTAAGCTAACTCACGGAAGCAGATTCTGCAGATTCCGTATTTTCTTAAATATGCATGTGGACGTCCACAAATTCTGCAACGGCTATATTCTCTTGTAGAAAATTTAGCTGGACGCTGCTGTTTGATTTTCATTGCTGTCTTAGCCATGAATCGTTCCTCCTATATCAGATCTGCTGACCCCGGCAAGGAGCCGGCGGTCAACTTTGGAATGTTCCTCTACTTATTTCGCAAAAGGCATGTTGAACAGCTTCAGTAACTCACGAGCTTCCTCATCAGTATTTGCTGTTGTAACGAAGATAATGTCCATACCTCTTACTTTGTCAACTTTATCGTACTCAACTTCTGGGAAGATAAGCTGCTCTTTGATACCAAGAGCGTAGTTTCCTCTTCCATCGAATGCGTTAGGATTAACGCCACGGAAGTCACGTACACGTGGAAGTGCCAGGTTGATCAGACGATCAGCGAACTCATACATCTTCTCGCCTCTTAATGTTACTTTACATCCGATCGGCATTCCCTCTCTGATTTTGAAGTTAGCAACAGATTTTTTAGCTTTTGTTGCGATAGCTTTCTGTCCTGTGATCAGCTCCATATCTGCAATAGCTGCATCAAGAAGCTTAGCATTCTCTTTTGCTTCACCAACACCCATGTTAATTACGATCTTGTCGAGTTTTGGCACTTGCATAACGTTTTTATATCCGAATTTTTTGGTCATGGCATCCATGATCTCATTAGTATAAAGTTCTTTTAATCTACTCACTTATGTCTGCCTCCTCTCTCAATTAATCGATAACCTTACCTGTTGCTTTGGCAACGCGGACTTTTTTGTCACCATCCATCTTAAAGCCAACTCTTGTTGCTTTTCCATCTGCCATAAGCATTACGTTGGAGATGTGAAGCGGAGCTTCTTTTGTGATGATTCCACCATTCTGGTTTGCAGCTGATGGTTTGGTGTGTTTTGTAACCATATTAACGTTCTCTACTAATACGGTATTGTCTTTTACGTTAACGGCAAGGACTTTGCCTTCTTTGCCTTTATCTTTACCAGCGATTACTGTAACAGTATCACCTTTTTTAATCTTCATAGCTGACATTAGGCACCCTCCTATAATACTTCCGGAGCTAAGGAAACGATCTTCATGAATTTTTTCTCACGAAGCTCTCTGGCAACTGGTCCAAAGATACGTGTTCCTCTCGGAGTTAAGTCGTCTTTAATGATTACGGCAGCATTTTCATCGAAACGGATATAGGATCCGTCTTTACGACGAGCGCCTTTTTTGGATCTAACTACAACAGCCTTTACTACGTCACCTTTTTTAACAACGCCGCCTGGTGTTGCATCTTTAACAGTAGCAACGATTGTATCGCCGATGTTTGCATATCTTCTTGTAGAGCCACCCATAACACGGATACAAAGGATTTCTTTTGCACCAGTGTTGTCGGCAACTTTCAGTCTTGTTTCCTGCTGAATCATACTGGTTATCCTCCTTATTTAACTCTCTCTACTACTTCAACCAGTCTCCATCTCTTGTCTTTGGACAGCGGTCTGGTCTCCATAACTTTTACGGTATCACCGATGTTGCACTCATTGTTTTCGTCATGAGCTTTTAATTTATATGTTCTCTTCACGATTTTCTTGTAAAGAGGATGTTTTACATGGTCTTCAATTGCAACTACGATGGTCTTATCCATCTTATTGCTGACAACCTTACCCACGCGGGTTTTTCTCAGATTTCTTTCCACGATTATGTCCTCCTAAATTCACTATTTGGAAGCGTTAGCTTTCGCAGTGATCACTGTCTGGATTCTGGCAATATTTCTGCGAACCTCTTTGATTCGTCCTGTATTGTCTAATTGATTGGTTGCATTCTGAAATCTCAGATTGAAAAGTTCTTTCTTAGCAGCTACTAATTCTTCGTTTAATTCTGCAGCTGATTTTGCCTGTAAATCTTCTACGAATTTATTAATTTTCACTGTTATCACCGCCTTCTAACTCTGCACGAGAAACTATTTTGCATTTACATGGTAACTTGTGCATTGCAAGACGTAATGCCTCACGAGCGATTTCTTCTGAAACGCCTGCGATCTCAAACATAACACGTCCTGGTTTAACAACTGCTACCCAGTATTCCAGGGCACCTTTTCCGGAACCCATACGAGTTTCTGCTGGTTTTGCTGTTACTGGTTTATCTGGGAAAATCTTGATCCAAACCTTACCACCACGTTTGATATAACGGGTCATAGCAACACGGGCTGCCTCGATCTGATTAGATCTGATCCAGCAAGGCTCGGTAGCAACAAGACCGAATTCACCATAATTGATCTGATTACCTCTAAGGGCTTTTCCTCTCATGGAGCCACGGAATTGTTTACGACGTTTAACTCTTTTTGGCATTAACATTATTTATCGCTCCCTTCCTTAGTTCCTTTAGTTGGAAGAATCTCACCATTGTAGATCCATGCCTTTACACCAACTTTGCCATATGTGGTGTCTGCTTCTGCGAAACCATAATCGATGTCTGCACGAAGTGTCTGAAGCGGAATAGTTCCATCGCTGTAGAACTCTGTACGAGCCATATCAGCTCCACCAAGACGTCCGGATACGGATGTTTTGATTCCCTTTGCTCCAGATTTCATTGTACGCTGCATTGTAGATTTCATAGCACGTCTGAAGGAGATACGGTTCTCCAGCTGAAGAGCGATGTTCTCTGCAACAAGCTGAGCGTCTCTGTCTGGTCTCTTAACTTCTTTGATATCAACGATAAGCTTCTTGTCTGTGTATTTAGCAAGTTCAGCTTTAACTTTCTCGATCTCAGCGCCGCCTTTACCGATTACGATACCAGGTTTAGCTGTGTAAATGATAACTTTGACTCTGTCAGATGCTCTCTCGATCTCGATCTTGGAAACACCTGCGCTGTATAATTTCTTTTTGAGGAATGTTCTGATGTTGTAGTCCTCTACCAGATAGTCTGCGAAATCGCTCTCTGCATACCATCTTGAATCCCAATCCTTGATAACACCGACTCTAAGGCCATGTGGGTTAACTTTCTGT
Source organism: Ruminococcus sp. AM42-11 (assembly GCF_003480145.1). Lineage (NCBI taxonomy): Bacteria > Bacillati > Bacillota > Clostridia > Eubacteriales > Oscillospiraceae > Ruminococcus > Ruminococcus sp. AM42-11. Next base: position 31,916 of record NZ_QUIO01000021.1, read on the forward strand.
CCCATGTCTATCCTCCTTATTTCTCATCCAGCACGATGGTAATATGGCTTGTTCTCTTCTCGATTCTGTAAGCTCTACCCTGTGCTCTTGGCTGGATTCTCTTCATTGTAGGTCCTTTATTTGCATAGCAGGCTGCAACGACGAGATTGTCTGCGTTCATTCCGTTATTGTTCTCAGCGTTAGCAATAGCTGATTCCAGTAACTTTTTGATTACGCTGGAAGCGTATCTTGGGTTGTATGTCAGGATACCAAGTGCTGTCTGCACATCTTTGCCACGGATTGCATCTAAAACGTAGCAGGCTTTCTGAACAGAAATTCTTGCATAAGATAATTTTGCAGACGGTCTTGTCTCTCTATTATTCTCATTTCTGGCTCTCTTAATCTGGCTTCTATGTCCTTTTGCCATTTTAAAGTGCCTCCTTTCGTCATATTCAATATTCAGGTAAACACCTGGGTTGCCCGAACCGCTTCTTGCGATCAGGCAGCCTGGTGAAAAGTACTAATTAGCGAACACCGGATTTCTTTTCGTCTTTTCCGTGTCCTCTGTAGGTTCTGGTAGCAACAAACTCACCAAGTTTGTGACCAACCATATCCTCAGTAATATATACCGGCACATGTTTTCTTCCGTCATGGACAGCGATTGTATGTCCAACAAAAGACGGGAAGATTGTGGAACGGCGTGACCAAGTTTTGATTACGGATTTATCATTTGCAGCGTTTAATGCATCTACTTTTTTAAGTAAGCTCTGATCTGCAAAAGGTCCTTTTTTCAGTGAACGAGACATTCTTAATCCTCCTTATTATTTGCTTAAAGCTTTTCCATCGCGTCTTCTTACGATGAGCTTGTTGGACGCTTTGTTTTTCTTTCTTGTCTTCAGACCAAGAGCAGGTTTGCCCCAAGGTGTACACGGACCTGGACGTCCAACCGGAGCGCGGCCCTCTCCACCACCATGTGGATGGTCATTCGGGTTCATAACAGAACCGCGAACTGTAGGTCTGATTCCCATGTGACGCTTACGACCAGCTTTACCGATGTTGATCAGGTTGTGATCACCATTTCCGATAATACCTACTGTAGCACGGCAGATGATCGGAACCATTCTCATCTCACCAGATGGGAGACGAAGTGTAGCGTATTTGCCTTCTTTAGCCATAAGCTGAGCACCATTACCAGCGGAACGAACCATCTGTCCGCCCTTTCCTGGGTGAAGCTCAATGTTATGAACCATAGTACCAACCGGGATAAGCTCTAACGGTAAGCAGTTACCTACACGGATTTCAGCTTCCGGTCCGTTCATAACTTTCTGTCCAACTTTAAGTCCTTCCGGAGCAAGAATGTATGCTTTCTCGCCATCTGCATAGCAGATAAGTGCGATGTTTGCTGTTCTGTTCGGATCATACTCAACAGATTTAACTACTGCCGGGATTCCATCTTTTCTTCTCTTGAAGTCGATGATTCTATATTTTCTACGGCTTCCGCCTCCCTGATGTCTTACAGTGATTTTACCCTGGTTATTACGTCCAGCGTTTTTCTTTAAAGACACGGTAAGGGATTTCTCTGGTGTTGCTTTCGTAATCTCAGAGAAGTCGGAACCAGTCATATGTCTTCTAGACGGGGTATATGGGTTATAACTTTTGATTCCCATTTCTTTTCTCCTTTCAAATTTGTTCTCACGCTTTTGAATGCGTATATTCGCGATATTCAGAGTGCCAAGGATTCAGAAGAAGCAGGTCGTCATGCTTGCATGTAAGACCGGATTCTTATGAAGACTTGAAAGCGTGTAACGCGACCGAGGAAGCAAAGCTTCCGAGGTGCACTCGTACGAATCGCAAGCTATCAATTAAAGACCCTCGAAGATCTCGATGTCTTTGCTGTCCTCTGTAAGGGCTACGATAGCTTTTTTGGATTTAGCAGTTTTTCCAACTACCATTCCACGGCGTTTTTTCTTACCATCAAGATTCATGGTATTTACGCTTTTAACTTTTGTTCCATCGAACATTTTCTCAACTGCTTCTTTGATCTGAGCTTTGTTTGCTTCCGGATGAACAAGGAAAGTATATTTCTTCTCACCCATAGCAGCCATGGATTTTCAGTGATCACTGGTCTTTTGATCACGTCGTAATATTTAATATCTGCCATTATGCGTATACCTCCTCGATGGATGCTACAGCGTCTTTAGTTACTACTACAGTACCGTGGCTCATAACATCATATACGTTGATGCCGTTAGCAGCTACAGTCTGTACGTTCTCGATATTTCTTGCAGAAAGGATTACGTTCTTGTCTTCCTGTGCTGTTACAATAAGAGCTTTCTCTGCTTTCAGGTTTGTAAGAACCTTCTGCATTTCTTTTGTCTTTGCATCAGCAAGTGCAAGGCTATCAACAACTACGAATTTATTGTCCTGAACTTTGGAAGTCAGAGCGGATTTAAGAGCTGCTCTTCTTTCTTTTTTGTTCATTTTTACTTCATAATCTCTTGGAGTTGGTGCGAAAATAATTCCGCCGCCTGTCCACTGTGCAGCACGGATAGATCCCTGTCTAGCATGACCGGTTCCTTTCTGTCTCCAAGGTTTTCTTCCGCCACCGCTTACTTCAGAACGAGTTTTCGCTTTCTGAGTACCCTGGCGTTTATTTGCAAGCTGACGAACAACAGCAAGGTGAACAAGATGCTCATTGACTTCAACGCCAAATACTGCATCGTTCAGCTCCATTGTTCCAACTTCATTGCCTTCCATATTATAAACAGTTACGTTTGCCATTTGTGTGCTCCTCCTTTCTTATTATAAGGACTTTACTGTCTCTTTGATTGTAACCAAGGATTTCTTAGGTCCTGGAACAGCACCTTTAACTAACAGTAAGTTATTCTCTGTATCTACGCGTACGATCTCAAGATTCTGAACAGTTACCTGCTCGCTTCCCATATGACCTGGCATGTGTTTTCCTTTGAATACCTTGCTCGGATCAGAACAAGCACCATTGGAACCTGCATGACGATGATATTTGGAGCCGTGAGCCATAGGTCCTCTGGACTGTCCATGTCTCTTGATTGCGCCCTGGAAGCCTTTACCTTTTGAAACTGCTGTTGCATCGATGTGATCTCCAGCTGCAAAGATATCAGCTTTAATTTCCTGTCCTACCTCATATTCAGCAGCGTTCTCAAAACGGAATTCTTTAACGAATCTCTTAACTGCAACGCCTGCTTTTGCAAAGTGGCCTGTTTCCGGTTTGTTCACCAGTTTCTCTCTGATGTCGCCGAAGCCAACCTGAACTGCTGTATATCCGTCGTTCTCATCTGTTTTAACCTGAGTTACGACACATGGACCAGCCTGTAAAACGGTTACCGGAATTAACATTCCATCTTCGTTGAAGATCTGAGTCATTCCGACTTTGGTAGCTAAAATAGCTTTCTTCATCTTTCTTCCTCCTATAGCGGATTGCCCTTTCGGGTAATCATATAATAAATAGCTAAATGCTTATGCATTTACAAGATTAATTATTTTGCCTTCATCTTGATGTCGATATGAACACCAGCAGGCATTTCCAGTCTGGACAGTGCATCAACTGTCTTCTGGGTCGGAGCAATGATATCAATCAGTCTCTTATGTGTTCTCTGCTCAAACTGTTCTCTGGAATCTTTATATTTGTGAACAGCTCTTAAGATTGTAACAACTTCCTTCTTAGTTGGAAGCGGAACCGGTCCGCTAACTGTTGCACCATTCTTCTTAACAGTGTCGATGATCTTTGCAGCAGATGCATCTACTAACTGATGATCGTAAGCTTTTAATGTGATTCTCATTACCTGATTTGCCATAAAAAAAGTCTCCTCCTATTCGTACTCACTATCAGTACGACAAGCGGCGACTGTACACATCTCCGTGTGTGTCCTAAAACATCTTCCTGCTACGGACATTCTCTCACACGTCCCATCCCAAGATGGCTATTGAACTTGTACAGTGACTTGTCGTCAGTTTCCTAACTTGACATTCGCTCCACGGAAAACCCGCCTTACTCGGCGGCAACCTCGCGCTTCATTGCTATCATGTCACAGCAGTTATTAGTATACACAAAGGTTTTAAAAATTGCAAGTGTTTTTTTCAAAAAATCCAGATGTTTTTTTGTATTATTTTAAATACAATCTAGGGTGTATCTGAAAAAGGCTTTCTGCAAGATGTGAGTGTGTATATTCCAGTTTTTTTCTTTCTTCCTATTATATAGTGCTTCTAATAGTTGTCCGTTATACTCCTGCTGGCAACTGTCAATCAGCTTTCATTATTTAATACAGTGGTTCTAAAGCCTCGCGAAATCATTGTCTTTTCCTTAATAAAAAAAGAGAAGAGGCATCATCATCGAATGCCTCTTCTTTCCTATTATAATAATGAATCAATCTTCATCATCATAGTATTCATCTTCGTCCTCATCTTCGTCAGCAAAGATATCAGAATAATCAAACAAAGTAACCTTTGTTATCTCATCCTTCACAATGTCAGGAGCATCTCCTTCTTTCTTTGCTTTCGCAGCAAGCTGCGCCGGTGAATATCTTGGGATTGCCAGTTTCTTGATCTCAACTGGTTTATCCTCTTCTTCCTCATGAATCTCCGGAGCTGCTTTCTTCTTCGGTGCTGCCTTCTTAGTCTGTGTTGCAGGCTTAGCAGACTTCCTGACCGGTTTGGAGTCCTTTGCGGTAGCTGCTGCTACTTCTTTCTTCAGAAGTTCATGTGCTTCACTTGTAGCACTCTGTACAGCTCTTTGTGGCGCTTCCTCTTCCTCTACATCAAAATCGTCTTCATCGATTTCATCCACAAAGCCACCGGTACGGATCTTACGCTTCTCTTTCTTGCTGCGCTTGCCCTGTGCTTTGATCTCACGCTCTTCATCACGGTACTCACGCTCTTTACGCTTCTCTTCTTTCTTCAGCTCTTTACGGCTCTTCACGTATCCTGGTTCTGTATCCTCCGGATAGTCGTCATAATCATCCTGATCTTTTTTCCAGAGTTCTGCGATTACATAAAGAATAATCAGAAACAGAACGGTAAGTCCAAGAACAATCAGCCCCTCAATACTCTTGGTAGCTGCCATCAGATATCCGATAAACGGAATTGTTACAACAATTTTCGGAAGGTAGCTTCCAATTGCCACATTAATCGGCTGTCCCTGAGAAACAGTTGGATCCATAGCAGTACCTGTACCATTTGCGACATCAGCGCTGGCCAGTGTATAACGATACACTGCATTCTCATCATTTACAAGGATCGGTGTACCCAGAGCTGCTTCTTCGGTTTTAACCGGAATTGCATATGTAACAGATCCCATTGCCAGATTTGACTTGACTGTGGAGTCGTCTCTGATTTCAGTCGTCACTCCAAAGAATGGAGGAACCGCTAATGCAACCACACAAAGTATGGTACATATTACAACAAAATGTACTATAAATTTTAAAAACTTAGACATTGGTAACCATCCTCACTTTTTACGGCAGCCTTTACTGGTTGCTCAGATACTGTTCAATACTGCTCATCGCAGCTTCTTCATCTTCACCATTAGCAGAAAGTGTAATCTCCTCACCGGCGTCAAGTCCCAGTGTCATCATACCCATAATACTCTTGGCATTTACTTTCTTCTTACCTACTTCTACGTAGATTTCACTGTTGAACTGACTTGCCACCTGTACCAGCTGTGCAACGGGTCTGGCTTCAAGCCCTGTGGACAGGTGAATGGTGATTGGTTTTTTAATCATAATAACTCCTCCTTGTTTTCCCTCAGGTCATCTGCAAGCAGGCTTAATTTACGAAGCCGGTGATTTACTCCAGACTTTCCAACCTGTGGGTTCAACATCAATCCTAGTTCTTTAAGTGTTGCTTCCGGATACTGCAGCCGCAATCTGGCGATCTCTTCAAGTCCTTCATTCAGACTCTCCAGGCCCACCTTTTCCTCAAGAAGTCTGATATCCTCGATCTGCTTCACTGCTGCATTAACCGTCTTATTTATATTAGCAGTCTCACAGTTTACCTTCCGATTCACAGAATTGCGCATCTCTTTCAGGATACGGATATTCTCCAGATCCATAAGAGCTACATTTGCTTCCATAATAGCAAGCATGTCTACAATCTGCGCCCCTTCCTTCACATAGAGTACATAAGACTTCTTACGCAGAACCATCTTGGCATCTATATGAAAGCTGTGAATAATTTCCTGCAGCTGCCCGCTGATCTCCTGGCTGGGACATACAATTTCGAAATGGTATCCCTTCTGAGGATCACTGATCGAACCTGCCGAGAGAAAAGCACCGCGTACAAACGCCCTTTTGCAGCAATCCCTCTGATATACAATAGAATTGGATACAAGTGGCATCCCTCCGCTCACTCCCGAAAATTCCAGCTTGGCAGAATCCAGTATTTCCTTTACTAAAAACTGATCAATAATGGAAATACAATAAAGATTTCCCTTTCTGAAACGGTCAATCCGGGAATTTGATACATCTGTCTCTATATTAAATGTTTTTTGCAATAATGTAAAGCCTTTTCTTGAAAGTGCCTCATTTTCTGTCTGGATACGCAGGGATTTTCTCCCATCAGTTCCAGCCTCCAGGCTGCCGCAGAAAGTAAAGATTGCAGCCAGTTCCGCAATCCTGCAGTGTCTTCCGGAGCCGATATGCCTGGAAAGTTCTTCTTTCACCATCCCTGAAAAAGACATTCCACGATCTCCTCTTTCTATTTTTTCAATAGGCGATCTTTATCCACATCTCTGTGCTCCAATCGAAAACCATATTCACCATTTCTGGCAATCCGGCTGTACAACTCCCTTGCAATGGTAACAGAACGGTGCTTGCCCCCTGTGCAGCCAACTGCAATTACAAGGCTTGTTTTACCTTCCTGTGCATACTTAGGAATCAGGAACTCCACCATATCTTCCAGTTTATTTGCAAAAATCCTTGCGGTCTCATTATCCATTACATAATTAAACACGCTCTCATCCATACCGGTAAGGGGACGTAATTCATCCTCATAATATGGATTCGGAAGAAAACGCACATCGAATACCAGGTCTGCATCTGCCGGAATTCCATACTTAAATCCAAAAGACAGAACCGTGACCATCATATTACAGAATTTTTCATTATTTACAAAAATCTTCTCAATTTCCTGGCGCAGCTCCCTTGTAAGAAGGTGACTGGTATCAATAATATAATCAGCTCTCTTACGAAGAAAATCCATTTTCTGGCGTTCCAGACGGATTCCGTCATCTACCCTGCCGTTACTGGCAAGCGGATGGCTGCGTCTGGTTTCCTTATAACGCTTTACCAGCACGGAATCTTCTGCATCCATAAAAAGAATCTCAAAATCATATCCAGCTTCTTTCATATGATCCAGAACCTGTGCCAGTTCTTCCAGAGAGTGACCGCTTCTGGCATCAATACCAAGAGCCGCATTCTGGACTCCTTCTTCATGTACTTCCAGCATCAGGGAAGCAAATTTCTCCACCAATGGAATAGGAAGATTGTCCACACAAAAATAGTGGGCATCCTCCAGCATTTTCAGCACAGTAGACTTACCTGCGCCGGAAACGCCTGTAACAATTACAAATCGCATAATTTATCTCCTGCCGGGCAAAACAGTGTCACTGCTCACGGCCTGACCAGTAGCAGTAAAACGGACTCTTCTGCCTCTTATGTGTCTTAAATCCATTCCAAAGGATTCTTCATGGCTCTAGAATTCTCCCAGAAACTTCACCTCTGGTTCAAGCTTCACACCAAATTTCTCCATAACAATTCTTTGAACATCAGACATCAACGTGGTAACATCTTTCGCTGTGGCATTTCCTGTATTGATCACGAAACCGCAATGCTTCTCAGAAACCTGAGCACCGCCTACCTGATAGCCTCGCAATCCGCTGTCCATGATCAGTTTGCCTGCAAAATAGCCCTCTGGCCGTTTGAAAGTGCTTCCTGCACTTGGATAAGAAAGTGGCTGCTTGCTGGTTCGCATCCCTGCTAGCTCCTGCATACGGCTGCGAATCTCCTCCTGATCACCCTTTTCAAGAGAAATGACAGCTTCCAGAACAATATAGCCTGCTTCTTTTATCACACTGGTTCGATAACCCATGTGAAGTTCATCTGCCTGCAAGGTCAGGACTCCGCCCTCTGGAGTAAGAACCGTGACTTCTTTCAGAACATCCTTCATTTCTCCGCCATACGCTCCTGCATTCATCACCACAGCGCCGCCTAAGGTTCCCGGAATTCCCCCTGCAAACTCAAAGCCAGTCAGCGATGCCTCTCTTGCAGCTGCAGCAATTCCAGATAAAAGAGCTCCTGCCTGGGCGTGGATCCTGCTGTCTTCAACTCTGATCTGTCCAAAGTTTCTATACAGCTGCACTACTACTCCCTGATAGCCCTTGTCGCTTACAAGAAGATTGCTTCCATTTCCAAGAATAAAATACGGAACATTTTTTTCCTTACAAACAGCTATGATTTTCTTAATCTCATCAGCATTCTCCGGTACCAGAAAGAAATCTGCCGGACCGCCAATTCGGAATGTAGTATGCCTGCTCATAAGCTCCGCTTCCAGTATCCGGTTATCTTCCAGAATTTCCTGGAACCGCTGTTTTAAATTTACATTCACAGATTTACATCCTCTATCTTTCTATACTCAACTTTTCTATCAAATGATATCTGCGCCAATCCTATTCTTTCCATTGCCGCATCGTTTTATTATACTATTTAACTTCACAAATGTACAGAAAAAACGCATATTTTCCAAGATTCTTTCCATACTAAATGTTGTTATGACAGTTGCAAAACAACAAACTTTTCTCAGCGACAGGTTCGTTTCGTGAAAGGAGATCTCACCCATGCTCCAGCAAATTTTCCTATCCATAGTTGGCTTCTGCTCTGGAATCATCATCGCAGGCGGTGTAGTTGGCCTGCTTATCGGTCTTTCCATCGTTCCCCGCTATGCCGGTATCACTCATACAGGAAAACATATATTGTTATATGAAGATATTACGCTTCTTGGCATTGTATGTGGTAATCTTTTTTTCCTCTATGGCTGGCACATTCCAGGCGGAACCTTTACTCTGCTCCTTTATGGACTTTTTTCCGGTATCTTCCTGGGCGGATGGATCATGGCACTTGCTGAGATGGCAGATGTTTTCCCCATCTTTTCCAGAAGGATCAAACTGACCAATGGAATCCGATGGGTCGTGATCGCAGTGGCCTCGGAAAAGCTTTGGGATCTTTGTATTATTTTTATAAACGGTGGTTTCCCTGAATTGCGTAAAAAAATCAACGCAGCTAATTTTCTATAATAAATAAGAAGGAACGTTTTTACCAGACTTTCCTTTTTTATCCTTCTTTGACACCTTGGCGCTTTCTTCTTTATTTTCTCCGGTGATTATCGGACATTCATCTGACAGGTCACGGTACCATTTCCGATAATCTGCAGGAGAACAGCCCATCTCTTTTCGGAAAGTCTCTGAAAAATAGCTTGCTCCTGCAAAACCATTTTCCACTGCAATATCTCCCATGGAAGCTGTCTTCTCCAGAACTGCATCCATACTGTTCCAAATTCTGCATTTCTGCAAATATTCGAATGGAGTCATCTCCATATGTTTCTTAAAGAAACGGCAAAAATCACCAGTGCTTACCTGACATGCTTCTGCCATAGCAGAAAGAGTCAGTTTCTCGTTACAATGCTCAGTGAGATATCCTGTCATACGATTCAGTTTCACCCGTTCTCTGATCACTGCATTCTTACATTCCGGACGCGGCTGGGCAAATTTCTTATAAAGACTTCCCCATGCAGTGAACAGCCAGCTCTTCATATCCAGTTCATAGGCCATATCCCTGCCTTCTGCTGTCTGCGCAGCGGCGAGAAGTGCCTGAAGAAGAATGTCTTCATCTGTATCTTCCTCAGCTGACGGCATAAACCTGCAATAAGCGAAGGATTCTGCTTCTGCAACCGGTGAAATATATTTATTCTGAAGGCTCTCATCTCCAGCTGCCAGATACTCTCCAGCCACCTCAATTATATAAAAACTGCTGCTTTCCTTCTCACTTCTGACCAGACGATAGGACTGTCCTGCATTGATAAATAACGCCTCGCCAGCTTCCAGATCTACTTTTTCCTGATTTATCTGACACTGTATTTCTCCTTCTTCTGCCAATAGAAAAGTGAATGCATTCCCACTGATGCATGGCATATGTCCAAATTCCGGCTGAAGCAGTCCCAGCTTATAGATTCTGATCTTATTCTCAGTTTCCTCTGTAAGGAGCTGTACTCCCTTCCCTATAAAATATTTTCCCATAAGGTACCTCTCTTCTTCGGTTTATAATATGAGGCTACTGTCATTCTGTTTATGAGCAATAGCATCATCTTCCGTAATAACTATAACAATACTATCATGATAGTATAAATTCAGCTAAAAAGAAAGTATATTTTACATATTTTTTCACATAATAATAGAAACCAAAACGTTACTGTACTCTAAGCAAGCAATTCCATTCATCATAGCTACAGGAGGCATTTATGAACAGTTCCATACCAAAAGCAAAGCAGAAACAATACGCCGACTATGTAAAACAGATCACCCCTACCCACAGTCTTCCCATGAACATGGCAAAGGCTTTTCTCACAGGCGGTGTAATCTGTGTCGTTGGGCAGATTATAACAAATTTTGCAAAATCCAGAGGATTAGACCAGGATATGGCCGGTACCTGGTGTTCTGTTACCCTGGTTTTCATCAGTGTTATTCTTACTGGATTTAATATTTATCCAAAGATTGGAAAATTTGGCGGAGCGGGAAGTCTGGTTCCAATCACCGGTTTTGCTAATTCCGTAGCCGCCCCTGCCATTGAATATAAAACGGAGGGTCAGGTCTTTGGAATCGGCTGCAAGATTTTCACCATTGCAGGTCCTGTAATCCTTTACGGAATCATGAGTTCCTGGATTGCCGGAGTGATCTACTATCTTCTGAAAATAATGGAGGTGATTTCATGAATCCACAGACACCAGCCAGACTTACCGGTTCTGCCAGTATGAGCTTTCAGAATCCGGTTTACGTTGTAAGCTGTGCTTCTGTAGTTGGAAAAAAGGAAGGGGAAGGACCTCTTGGAAGCAAATTTGATCTGGTCTGCGAAGAACCTATGTTTGGAGAGGCTACCTGGGAAGCTGCGGAAAGCACCATGCAAAAAGAAGCAGCCGCATTGGCCCTTGGAAAAGCCGGACTTACTCCAGGGGATATCCGCATGACCTTCGCAGGTGATCTTCTGGCTCAGACTACCGCCTCTTCCTTTGGAATTGCCGGAATGGGAATCCCATTTTACGGACTTTTCGGTGCATGCTCCACCATAGGGGAATCCCTCTCTCTTGGCGCCATGTCTGTTGCAGCCGGATACGGAGAACATATTCTCTGTGCCACTTCCAGCCATTTTGCCAGCGCAGAAAAAGAATTCCGATTTCCTCTGGCTTACGGAAACCAGCGTCCTCTCTCAGCCACGTGGACGGTTACCGGGAGCGGTGCCTGTGTTCTCTCCGGAACTTTGCCTGTTCCGGAAATTCCGGAAAAGACTGATCCGCTAATTTCAGCAGAAGGATGTGTCCAAATAACAGGACTCACCACTGGAAAGCTGATTGACTTTGGACTTAAGGATTCTCTAAACATGGGTGGATGCATGGCACCTGCCGCCTGCGATACCATTTACCGGAATTTTTGTGACTTTGACCGAACACCTGATGATTATGATGCAATCTTCACCGGAGACCTGGGAGCTGTTGGAAAACGGATCCTGCTGGATCTGTTAAAAGAAAAAGGATATGATATAGAGTCCATTTATCAGGACTGTGGACTTTTAATCTTTGATGGTGAAACACAGGATACTCATTCTGGTGGAAGTGGTTGTGGATGCAGTGCATCTGTGCTGGCTGCTTATATTCTGCCGGAACTGGCAAAAGGAACCTGGAAAAAGGTGCTCTTTGTTCCTACAGGAGCATTGCTTTCCAAAACAAGTTTTAATGAGGGAGATTCCATTCCGGGGATTGCACATGCTGTAGTATTAGAGCATGTTTCAAAAAAAGATCAAAAGCAGTAAACTAAATAATTGTGCGTACTTTCTGTATAATTGCAGTCCTATAAGCCGTACTGTATTAATTATAATCTGTCTCTACCAACTATCTTTTTCTGTATCTATGAGGAGATGATTTCATGGACTATTTTAATGCATTCTGGGTAGGTGGCCTGATCTGCGCCCTTGTCCAGATTTTACTTGATAAAACCAAACTTATGCCTGGACGTGTCATGGTTCTTCTGGTATGCACCGGCTCTATTCTTGGCGCCATAGGCATTTATCAGCCTCTGATTGATTTCGCCGGTGCCGGTGCTGCTGTGCCATTACTTGGTTTCGGGAATACACTATGGAAAGGTCTGAAAGAAGCCATCGACACAGATGGTGTCATCGGGCTTTTCACAGGAGGCTTCACCGCCTGCGCAGCTGGTGTCTCTGCAGCCCTGATTTTTTCTTATCTGGCAAGCTGGTTTTTTAAACCGAAAATGAAAGAATAACAACGTACTTTATCCTTGCCTGAAACCAACATTTTTTACAATGGGAGTGAATTTCATGAGTGACACACTATACATTCAAACCGAAGAAAACGTGGAGGTCCATCACCCCCATGTCTATCTTCAGGACATTGCCAAGCTATCCTGCACCAATTCCAAAATTTTAAATCACCTAAGGGTTCTCCCGGTAGCAAACCTGGATCCGGACAAGACAGGCCGGTATGTGATTTCTGTTATGGATCTTATAAATGATATCCAGCTCAAAGAGCCTGATCTTGATATTACGCATATTGGCGAACCAAACTTCATCATCACCTATCAGAAGGAAGGAACTGTCAATATTGTTATAAGATGGTGCAAAGTCATATTTGTCTGCCTCGCCACCTTTTTCGGTGCAGGCTTTTCCATTATGACCTTTAACAATGACGTAGACATCCCCGCTCTATTTGAGCAGATCTACACCCAAGTCACCGGACAGCCCACAACCGGCAATACTGTTCTGGAAATCTCCTATTCCATCGGTATCGGTCTCGGCATCCTGTTCTTCTTTAACCACTTCGGAAGAATGAAACTCACCAACGATCCCACACCTATGCAAGTGCAGATGCGTCTGTATGAAGATGACATAAATACCACGATCATTGAAGATATTTCGCGAAATAAGAAGTGACCGCTCACAGTAACCCGTTCTGTTACTGTTCACTGGTAACGTTCTGCGAGATGTTTTTTGTGAACAAAGTTCACAGAAAACCCGAGAAGTGCGGCGCGAAATCATGCGAATGCTTGATTTCTGTGCATCGCGAAGCGCGTTACTGTGAACGGAGTGAACAGTAACCCGTTCTGCAGGATGTACGTCACAATTTGCATCAAGCCGTTGCTATTTTTATAAAAAAATGATACTATATCTCTATGTGAACGCTCTCTGTGAACACTTCTCCACAGGGAGCTTATTTTACCAAATGAGGAGGCACATCATGAACAATTACAGAATGGGAACAAAATGTGTTCAGGCTGGATATAAACCTGGCAATGGTGAACCAAGACAGATCCCGATTATTCAGTCAACAACATTCAAATACGACACCAGCGAGGATATGGGAAAGCTTTTCGACCTTGAGGCTGAGGGCTATTTTTACTCCCGTCTTCAGAATCCCACCTGCGACCATGTAGCAGCCAAGCTTGCATCAATGGAAGGTGGAACCGCAGCTATGCTTACTTCTTCCGGACAGGCAGCTAATTTCATGGCACTATTCAATATCTGCGAGTGTGGAGACCATATTGTAGCTTCTTCCTCCATTTACGGCGGAACCTTCAACCTGATCTCTGTTACCATGGCCAAAATGGGAATCACCGCAACCTTCGTTTCCCCTGATGCTACAGAAGAAGAATTAAACGCAGCTTTCAAGCCAAATACCAAGGTTATGTTCGGCGAAACCATTGCGAATCCGGCACTTACCGTCCTGGATATTGAACTTTTTGCAAAAGTTGCTCACGAACATGGGGTTCCCCTTGTAGTAGATAATACCTTTCCTACACCAGTGAACTGCCGCCCCATCGAATGGGGTGCTGACATTGTTACTCACTCCACCACCAAATACATGGATGGACATGGTGCAGCATTAGGCGGTGCTATAATTGATGGCGGTCACTTTGACTGGATGGCGCACAAAGACCGATATCCAGGACTTTGCACCCCAGATGAGAGCTATCACGGAATTACATATGCTGAGAAATTTGGAAAAGAAGGCGCATTCATCACGAAATGTACCGCTCAGCTTATGCGTGATTTCGGTTCCATGCAGTCCCCAAACAGTGCTTTCATCCTGAATCTTGGACTGGAGTCCTTGCATGTACGCATGCCGAAGCATGTGGAGAATGGACAGGCTGTAGCAGAATTTCTGGAAAGCCATCCGAAGGTAGCTTACGTAAATTACCCTGGACTTCCATCTAATAAATACTATGACAGAGCGAAGAAATATCTGCCAAACGGCGGCTGCGGTGTTGTTTCCTTCGGTCTGAAGGGCGGCCGCGAGGCAGCTTCCACCTTTATGCAGAACTTAAAGCTTGGCGCAATTGAGACTCACGTAGCAGATGCAAGAACCTGTTGCCTGAACCCTGCCACCTCCACCCACAGACAGATGACAGACGAGCAGCTTATCGAAGCTGGTGTACCGGCAGAGCTGATCCGTATCAGCCTTGGTCTTGAAGATAAAGAGGATCTGATCGCGGATATTTCCAATGCGCTGGATGCAATTAAATAATTGCATGCTTTCCACAATAACGGATTGAAATTATAGAGTTTTACACTTTTTTATAACTATTCCTACACATAAATCCCCATAACAGACCTTAAATTTGATCTGTTACGGGGATTTTTCTTTCCCTCACTAAAGCATATACCACGTCAATTATTTTCGATGGAGAACTGCCATGTTTTTTCCATATTATTGAACTTCGAATAAGCAATAACTTCTCCATCTCCATCTCCATCTCCATCTCCATCTCCATCTCCATTTTTACATTTTTACAAATGCTATGCCAGAATTTTTTATTGTAATTCCAGGGCAGGTATGATACAATTTATCCGGTTAACGGAATGCAGCACCAGGGGGAGCGCCCTTGTGCTGCGGTCAGAATTTGTGATGACGAAAACCAGATTGCGAGGGAGCCCGTAAGTCCGGGTTGAGAGGATCCCGTCAGGATCGACCGAAACCTGTTCACCTTTTTTTGCAGGTGGATTGTCAGCATCTGCTCGAAAGTCATTTTCGATACATGCTGGGAGGCATGTATTTTTATTTATATGAATAATGAGCCCTTCTCACCATGGCATATTTGAGAATCCATTGCTGTAATCTCTATTCCCAGCTTTGCAGAAAATTTTTTCAAACATTCTATAGTAAGAAATTGGGCAATTTTCTCGTTATAACCGACTTCCAGCAGAAATAAAGTTACTGCCCATTTTATTCGCAGCGATTCGCTTTGCGTAACATTTCAAATGCGCAGTAACACATTATATGATCAAACAAAAGCATGGAGGTATTTCACTATGAAGAAACACATTGTATCCGCACTTTCCATGGCATTATGCCTGGGACTTACCGCAGGGAGCGCTGTCACTGTTTTTGCAGAGGACACTAAGACGATTGATTCTCTGAAGATTGCATTTTCCCCATACGCGGATTCCGACACTATCACCACTGCTACCGAGCCGCTGGAAGATTTACTGAAGGAAACATTGCTCACCAAGGGGTATGACGTGGAGAACGTGGACATGACAGTAGGTACAAGCTACACCGCTGTTGGCCAGGCTTTAAGTGCTGGAAGCGCAGATATCGGATTTATTTCAGGCGGAAATTATGTACTTTTCTCTGATGACTGTGACGTTCTTCTTACCGCCCTTCGCTATGGAATCAACAAAGATTCTGATGATCCGAAAGATTGGAATGATGGTACAATCGAAGAAAACACCGATGAGATGTCTACCTATTACCGTTCTATTATTCTGGCAGGTCCAAGCGAAAAGGGACAGGCTTTACTGGAAAAGGTAAATAACGGCGAAGAGCTTACCTGGGATGATCTGAACGATGCTACCTGGGCTGTTATGGGACCAACTTCAGCTTCCGGTTATATTTATCCAAGCTTATGGCTGAACGAAAAATATGGAAAGGGAATCAGTGATCTGGCAAATGCGGTAGAATCTGATTCTTATACAACCTCTCTTGCACGTCTGGCTTCCGGACAGGCTGATGTGATGGTTTCTTATGGCCACATCCGTACCAAATACGCACCGGAATGGAAAGAGACCTTCGGAGGTACAGATGATATGGTAAATCAGACTGGTGTGATCGGAGTTACAGATAAGATTTACAATGATATGATTGCCTACAGCAAAACTTCTGAAGTTATGCAGGATGAAGATTTCCGCCAGGCGCTGGGAGATTCCTTTATTGAGATTGCGAATACGGACGAGGGAAAAGATATTATCAGCGTGTTCAGCCAGGTTGGATATGAATGGGGCGATGACTCCAATTACGATGGCGAACGAGAGGCGCAGGAGCTGCTGAAGTCTATGGAATAGACTTCAACTTTTCTGAATAGTTACAAAATATTTTAAACTGCCGGGGCAGATTATTTGCCTCGGCAGTAGTTTTAAACGAGGTCAATTTTATCTATGAATTTACAGATTCAGCATATCGCAAAAAAATTTCATAATGGCACAAAAGCCCTGGCAGATGTGGATTTCTCCGTCTCGCAGGGAGAGTTTGTCTCGGTGATCGGGCCTCGGGGGCGGGGAAGACAACGCTCTTTCGCATTCTCAATGGAATGATGGAGTGCACTGGCGGACATGTGCTTCTGGATGATAAGCGCTTTGATTCTCTAAAAGGAAGGAAAAAACGTGAACTGCAAAAATCCATTGCAACTATTTATCAGGACTTTTGTCTGGTGGAGAATTCTACCTGTCTGAAGAATGTGCTGACTGCCGGACTTCCTGATATGGGCTTTTTTCAGGGCGTGTTTGGACTTTATGGAAAAACACGTAAAGAAGAAGCTCTGAAACTGCTGTATCGGGTTGGACTTCCGGAAAAGGCAGAGGAACCGATTAAGAATCTGTCTGGCGGACAAAAGCAAAGGGTGGCAATTGCAAGAGCACTTATGCGGCACCCGGCGATCCTGCTGGCAGATGAACCGGTGGCGTCTCTTGATCCAGTTACCGGGAGACAGATTCTAGGGTTGCTGAAGAGTATTCATGAGACTGATGGTGTCACCATTTTAATGAACAGCCATAATCTGGAATTCTCCCAGGAGTTCTCCGACCGACTTATTGGTCTGAAAGATGGCAAGGTTGTATTTGACGGTAAGACTGCTGATCTGACTGATTCTATCACCACACAGATTTATAACAAAAATGATACTCAGATAGAGAATAAGCGAGGTGTCGCTTATGAATGATAACAAAACAAGCAAAAATTCCATTGTGGCAAAATTTGCTGTTCCAATTTCTTTTCTGATTTTGTTTTTCCTTGCAGCAAATTTCACAGACTGTGACCTTGTAACTTTCTGGAAACGAAGGAGCCACCTCACCGACTTGGTCGTGGATATGATCCCGCCAGATTTTTCCTATATTCAGAAGATCCTGCTGCCACTTTTTTACACCATTCAGATGTCTGTTACCGGAACGGTACTTGGCATCTTTTTTGCCCTTGTACTCTCGCCTTTTGGCGCTGCAAACTTAGGATTTCCAGCTGTAATACGACGGATACTTAGAATTGTAATCCAGATTCTCCGTTCTTTTCCAGCCTTGATTCTGGCGCTTACTGCTACCTTTCTTTTCGGGCTTGGAACTTTTGCAGGTACTTTTGCCATTACATTGTACACCTTTGCCATTATGACAAAACTTACCTACGAGGATGCAAGTGCCGCCGATGTAAAAGCTTACCAGGCACTTCGGGCTATGGGTGTTTCAAAGTATGTAGCTTATATCCATGGAATTCTACCAGAGATCATTCCTGGATTTCTCACCAATGCACTTTACCTGTTGGAAACCAATGTACGGCACAGCTCCATTTTAGGATATGTGGGAGCTGGCGGTATCGGACTGCTTCTCAATGAGAAGATTTCCTGGTTGGAGTATGACAAAGTGGGGACCATTCTGCTGATGCTGTTTCTAACAGTGTGTGTGATTGAATATTTCAGTCGGTATCTGGCCGCCTTGATACGAAAAGAGCGCACAATAAAAAAAGAGCAGGCCAGACTGCTGCTTCTGTTTCTGGCTGCCCTGTTTCTGATCTGCACGTTTACCCTTTCCCTGCCGGATTTTTCCAGAACCAGTCCACAGACTTTGCGAAATATGTTTGCTGGCTTTCTGCAGCCAGACTGGAGCTTCTTTTTCTCGGCTGAAAAAGATGGGCTTGGGTATCTTTTACTGGAAACAGTGTGCATTGCTTTTATTGGAACGGTAATCGGAGCCATTGTATCTGCACCGCTGGCTTTTCTAAATACCAAACGTTTCGTACCTGCTCCTGTGTCCTTTCTTTTTAACCTGGTGATCATGGTAATCCGTTCGGTGCCTTTTCTGGTGTATGGACTGATTTTCATCCGGGTATCCGGGCCAGGAGCTTTCACAGGAGTGCTGACATTGGCCGTATGCAGTATCGGACTTCTCACCAAAAGATTTACAGAAGCACTAGATGCCCTGGACCCTCGTCCCTATCATGCGCTGCTGGCCATGGGGGTCCGTCCTCTTCCCGCCATCTGCCACAGTGTCCTGCCGCAGCTGAAGCCTGTTTTCACCTCTATCATCCTCTACCGGTTTGATGTAAACATCCGTGAAGCTTCCGTTCTCGGTCTGGTAGGCGCAGGCGGAATCGGAGCGCCCCTTATTTTTTCCATGAATCAATATGCCTGGGAAAAAGCTGGTGCAATCATGCTGGGATTGATTCTGTTGGTGTGGTTTATCGATATGGTATCTGAAAAAATCGGAGCTGGCAATTGATGGCTAGCTCCGATTTTCTGTCTTCTGGATCCTGTTTAAAAAATCTTTTAAACCTCGTCGTGAAATTTCCAAAGACTTTCAATGGATCTTTTCATTCTGTTATTTTTCTAATTTTCTATAATTCTCAGCCTTATCGTACTCCTTATGCACGCCATCATCCTCGTACAAAGTATAACTGCTGCCTTCATATCCCAGCATAGTGAGTTTGGAAGTATCAATATCCTTCACACACTCCGCAGCCTCTGCAACCGGAATACACTTACCACTACGGATAAACAGAGGCACTTCATTTAAGGCAACCTCCACATAATGAACGCCCTTTTCCAGAATCTCCTCAAAAATGCTTCCGTCTGTCAGAAATTTCACAAACCTCATTTCTTCCGGAAGGTAAACATAACGCCCTCTTGCGTTCTGCTCGTAAACCGGTGCGATCATAATCTCATTTCCAAGGATCAGCTGGTCTTCCACCCGGATTGCCATCTTATCATCCGGATAAACAAAGCCAAGTGGTTTGAAATACATATCATCGTTTAAAGCGGCCTTCATGTATTCGCTGTACAGATACGGAACAAGGCGGTATCTCGTATTTACCACATTTCGGAAATCCTCAACATTCTCAAACTGATAGCACTCTTGCTCTCTTGTTCCGATTGCGGAATGGTTACGCATAAGCGGAGTAAATACCCCAAGTGCCATATGGCGAAGCACCAGGTCTCTTGTTGCATCCGCACCAAATCCGCCAAGATCTGCTCCTGTGTAAAGGAATCCGCACATATTCAGAGACGGCAGCATTTTCAGGTTCAGAAGAATGTGTGACCACCAGGATTTATTGTCTCCCATCCAGATTCCGCCGTAACGGTGCATTCCAATATAGGAGGAACGGGAAAACATCAGGAAACGCTTCTCCGGATCAATGCGGTCGAATGCTTCGCCTGCTGCTCTTGTCATATTGTAGCCAAACAGGTTATGTACCTTGTCGTGACGGATCTTTTTGCCATCCACATTATGATAAAATCTGCGGTAATCTTCTGGGTTGTTTGCGAGTCCGTTTAGCTCGCCCTGCATTTTCCAAATGTGGATCTTACCTTCTTTATCCTGGGAAAACTCTCCGGCAAGTTTCTTCGCCTCTTCCATTCCCTCTGAGGAATAGAAAATAGCAGGCTCATTCATATCGTTCCAGAAGCCTTCAATCCCCTGGCTAATAAGGAAGCTGTATTTGTCTCCAAACCACTTTCTGGCATCCTTGTTCAGAAAATCCGGAAAATGAGTATCCCCCGGCCATACGGCTGCCACAAAATCACTTCCATCCTCCCGCTGGCAGAAGTATCTTTTTTCCACACCTTCCTCGTAAACCTCATAGCCGCTTTCCACTTTTACACCAGCATCAATAATAGGGATCAGGCGTAGCTCCTGGTCTTTCATCTCTTTTACAAAATCCGGGAAATCAGGGAAATTCTCCGGATTCAACGTAAAGTCCTTGTAGGAATCCATATAATCAATATCCATGTAGATCATGTCCAGGGGAATGTGATTCTCACGGTATCCTGCTGCCACCTTGCGAAAATCCTCCTTGGTGGTATATCCCCATCTGCTCTGTCCGAAACCAAATGCAAATTTCGGGGGAATATAGCTGCGTCCGATCACATGGCGAAACTGCTTTACAATATCATAGGCAGATTCACCTTCAATCACATACACATTCAGGTCTGCATCTGCGCATGTCACTTTCAGGGTGTCCATTCTGGTATATCCAATATCAAAAGTCAGTTCAGAAGGGTAATCGAAAAACAGTCCAAATGTTGTCTTTCCGCTTACAATGATAAAGTTGTGGGCACCATACAAAGAACGCTTGTCTTCCGTATGGTTTGGATCATCGGTACAATTGCTGATATAGCAGTATCCTCTTTTATTGATGCCGCGGTTGGCTTCCCCAAGCCCATAAACAATATCATCCTCATCCATCACATATGTAAAATCAAAGCCCTTTTCCAGGCTGATTTTTCCATAAGGAAAAGCGCCATTCGCTGTTTCAATCTTCTCTGTTACTGCCTCCGTATCAAAAGGAGCTCCGTATCTGTATTTTCTGATCATAACAATCTTCCTCGTCTTTCAAAAAAGAGGCAAAAAATTTTGCCCCTTTAAGTCTGGTTATCTGCTGTCCGTTTCTCGTCCAGTAACCTGTTTATTTATATAACACAAATGCCTCATATGGTTTCAGCACGATTTTACCCTTAAATACTTTTCGGTCAAGGTTTGTAATCAGGCACCGGGAACCTTCAAATTCTGCAGGAACTTCAAATTCTGCTGACTGCTCACTGAAATTGCAGACTGTAAGAAGTCTTTCCTCATCCAGCTTTCTCATATATGCAAAAATCTGGTCATCCTCACGGCAAAGCGGTTCAAACTCACCGTACACAATAATATCTTTCTCCTTGCGAAGAGCGATCAGTTTCTGATAATAATGGAAAATGGAATCCAGATCATCCAACTGACTGGCTGCATTGATTTCTTTACAGTTCGGATTTATTTTAATCCACGGCTCTCCATCTGTAAAGCCTGCTTTTTCTGAATCATCCCACTGCATAGGTGTTCTTGCATTGTCACGGCTTCTGAGCATCAGACATTTCATCATATAATCCGGCTCCATCAGCCTGCATCTGTCAGCTCCGTATAATACTGAATGCTCTCAATATCCTTATAATCTTCCAGCTTATTAAAATATGCGTTTGTCATGCCAAGCTCTTCCCCCTGATATACATAAGGGGTTCCCTGCATCATATGAAGACAGGTTGCCAGCATTTTTGCAGAAGTCTCTCTGTATGCCGGATTGTCATTTCCAAATCTGGAAACGCTTCTTGGCTGATCATGATTTCCCAGGAAAAGACTGTTCCATGCTTTTCCCTGAAGTTCCTCCTGCCATTTGATCATCGTCTTTTTGAAAGCCTTAAAGTCATATCTGTCAGTGGTCCATTTGCCAAACTCCGCATGCGGGGAAGCATCTTCTACATGTTCAAACTGGAACACCATATTCAGCTCGCCACTGTCTTCCCCGGCATATTTCTGTGCCTCTTCAATGGTAACACCAGAAGTTTCCCCAACTGTCATGATATCATATTTGGACAATACCTCACGGTTCATTTCCTGTAAAAATTCATGGACCCGCGGACCGTGAACGCTGTATGGACCGAAATCTCCATACAGGCCGCTTTTCACTTCTCCATCCGGGAAAGCCTGATCCTTTGAAATCATACTGATCACATCCATACGGAAGCCGTCGATTCCCTTGTCACACCAGAATTTCATCATATCGTAAACTTCCTGGCGCACTTTCTCATTTTCCCAGTTCAGATCCGGCTGTTTTTTGGAAAACAGGTGCAGGTAATACATCTGTGTCTCATTGTCGTATTCCCATGCAGAACCGCCGAATGCACCGCCCCAGTTATTTGGCTCTTTTCCGTTTACCGGATTTTTCCAGATATAATAGTCACGGTACGGATTATCCTTGGACTTTTTGCTCTCCAGGAACCACTGATGTTCGTCTGAAGTATGATTTACAACCAGGTCCATCAGCACCTTGATTCCACGCTCATGCGCCTGAAAAAGTAGCTCCTCGTAATCCTGCATGGTTCCGTAATCTTTGTAAATTCTGCGATAATCTGAAATATCATAGCCATTGTCATCCTGTGGGGACTCCAGCATAGGTGAGATCCACAGAACATTTACCCCAAGTTCCTTCAGATAATCAAGTTTCTCTATAATTCCTCTGATATCACCAATTCCATCCCCATTGCTGTCATTGAAGCTTTTTGGATAGATTTGGTATACAATACTTTCTTTCCACCAGTTCTTCTTCATTTCCTGGCTGTCCTCCTGATATTCTATATTTATTTTCCCACAGAATATTCTTACCCGGTACATGACCGCAGTGAAATATCCCCATGGCGCGTATTTGTTTTCTCTATTTTACTGCACCGGCTACTACACCATTCATGATCCATTTCTGACAGAAAATATACACGATCAGCACTGGAAGCAGAACAAGCAGATAAGAAGCAAATGCCAGATTATAATCAACAGAAAACTGTTTTTTAAATACATACTGGGCAAGCTGCAGTGTCTGCTGGCTTTCATCACTTAACAGTACCAATGGCATGGTAAAGTCATTCCAGGTCCACATGAAGGAAAGAATTGCTACTGTAGCTGTGGTAGGCTTCAGAACCGGGAAAATGATCCTGGAAAAAATCTGAATCGGATTTGCCCCGTCAATCATGGCTGCTTCGTCAAGTGCCTCCGGAATTGCCTTTACTGCCCCTGTATAAAGGAACGTATTCATAGGAAGACCGAAAATAATGTACAAGAATGTAATTCCAAAAATATTATCCAGGTGAAAAGCATTTGCCTGCACAACCAACGGAAGCATGATTACCTGGAACGGTATAAACATGGCACTGATAAAGTAATAATACATGAGGGAAAAGAATTTGCTCTTTTTACGGTTTCTTGTGATGGCATAAGCGGCAAAAGAGTTTGTGATCAGTGTAAAAATCAGATTCACCACTGTGATAAATGCTGTATTAAGAAACTTTCTCGGAAAATTAGTCATTACCCAGGCATCTGCAAAGTTCTGAAGTCTGATTTTCTTTGGCAGTGCCAGAATATTGTTCATATCTGTGGGATCCTTGATGGCGATCATCAGTGCCATATAAAGAGGCAGCAGGATGACAAGTACGATTCCAATGATCAGAAGGATCGTAACAGGCCAGTTGTAACGCTCTTTTACTTTCACTGTATTCTGTTTCATCCTAATTTTTCCTCCCTCTTCTCAAGTACACGCAGCTGGAATACGGAAATCAGTACTACTACAACAAAAAGCATAACCGCATTGGCTGACTGATAAGCGAACTGTCCGCCTCCGAAGCCCTTTTTGTAGATCAATACTGCAATAGATGTTGTGCTGGTTCCAGGACCGCCATCTGTCATAGCCATGATCTGATCGTAAACCATCAGATAACCCTTTGCGGAAAGTACCATATTGATGGTAAAAGATGGTGCCAGCAGAGGGAACGTGATTTTGCTGAATCTTTTTAAGCCGGTCGCTCCATCTAGGTCAGCAGCCTCATATACATCTGTGTCAATGGACTGAAGTCCTGCAATGTAGATCAAGGTGTTAAAAGCGCATCCGATCCATAAGGATACCGCAACAATTCCCCAGATAGCATGATTGGTTCCAAGAATATTTACACTTAAAGCTTTGATTCCAAGGCCTTTTCCCAGCTGTGGAATCAGGTTCGCAAAAATATAATTGAAAATAAATCCTACGATCAGACTTCCCAGCATATATGGAAGGAAATAAAAAGCTTTGATTGTGTTTTTAAACTTGATCTTTGCATTTAATGCACAGGCCAGGATCAGACTGATCACGTTTACCAGAATAGTAGTGATCACCGCAAATTTGAATGTAAACAAATATGCATTTCCTGTATCCACATCAGAAAACATATGGATATAATTTCGAAGTCCTACAAAATTCCACTCTCCATATCCTCTCCAGTCTGTAAAACTGTACATAACACCTTTTAAGAATGGAATGGTGTGGAAAGTGAAAAACAGAACTGCAAGAATTCCTACATAAATGTAGTAAACCCGGTTAACAGCAGGTTTTTTCCGTGGGGCTTTATTCTTCATGGAATCCTCCCTTATTTTCTTACAAGGCTGCTGTTCACTCAGTGGCCAGCAGCCTTACAATTCATACGGATCAAAAGGTGACAGTTCACGTTCTTCACCTTTCGCCTGTATTTTCCATCAGTCATATAGATCAGTCTACATTTGCAATGTCATATTTCTCATCGCACTGTGCA
The DNA here is from genome assembly GCF_003480145.1 of Ruminococcus sp. AM42-11. Lineage (NCBI taxonomy): Bacteria > Bacillati > Bacillota > Clostridia > Eubacteriales > Oscillospiraceae > Ruminococcus > Ruminococcus sp. AM42-11. The sequence continues at coordinate 56,817 of NZ_QUIO01000021.1, forward strand.
AGGAACTGATTTATGTTCTCCTCGTTGTCCATTCCGTTTGTGTAGTTCAGGCACATTTCGGTCAGAAGTGCGGACATATCAAATCCGGATGGATAGTAATGATCTGGGAAGTTTGCAACCTTTCCAGCTGCAATATCTTCTTTCACACCTGCCACTGTCTCATTCTCCTGCTCTACACCTTTTACAGCTGAGAAAGCAAACTGATCATCAATGTACATTTTTGCATTTTCCGGCTCAAGCATAAAGGATACAAATTCTTTTGCCACTTCTTCATTTGCACTGTCTTTGCATACACCAAGAAGTACATCTACACCAGAGGTTACATAGTTCTGGGATTTCTCATTGGAAGCCGGGAGTGCAAACATATCCACATTGATATCTGCATTTGCATTTTTGTACTGGTTGATTGCCCAGTTTCCATTGATGATCATGGCTGCTTCGCCATTTGCAAAAGCTTTATTTCCATCATCATAGGTAAGTCCCATAAAATCATCCTGAGCATAGTCAAGAAGCTTCATATATTTTTCTGCAATTTCCTCGTGTGTTCCAACGAATGTGGTCTTGCCGGCTTTACGGTCATCATTGAAGCTCTCCGGAGCAAGGTCAGATGCAATACTGTTCCATGGGCAGTTACTTGTCCAGGCATCTTTGTATGTCATAAGAAGTGGCTGTTCACCTGCATCCTGAAGTTTCTCGAGCACATCAATGAATTCATCCCATGTTTTTGGAATCTCAATTCCATGTTCTTTGAATTTGTCAACGTTATAAATGACACCGGAAGCGTTTGTTGCATACGGAACGCCATATGCTTTCTCTTCTTTATCCTTATTTACATCATATACCATCTGAAGGTAGGATTCCTGAATATTGGAAATGTAATCCTCGCTGCTTAAGTCCACCAGCATTCCGGCACTTTCTACCTCTGTGTAGTTATTGTCACCGCCCATTGCAACGATATCCGGCATATCATTCTTCGCCATTCTGGTCTTTAATACAGTTCCTGCATCTGCCGGAGCTGTGATCTTGATTGTCACGTCCTCATGTGTCTCATTAAATTTGTCTACCAGCTTCTGAAGAATATCCTTGTTTTCTGCCTTGCTGGAAAAAAGCTCCAGTTCTGTTCCTTTTGCAGAAGAATCTCCCTCAGAGGAACTGCCGCAGCCGGTAACTGTACCAACCAGCAATGTACCTGCCATTAATGTGCAAATAAGTTTCTTGTTCATCTTTCTTTCCTCCATTATTTTACTCAATGAAGGCTGCGCAGCACTTGTTTATTTGAAAGCTTTTCCGGACACGTCTGTCCTGCTTTCCTTTCGGTGGCTTCATAATATCGTAACTTTCCTGCAAAATCAACAGGTTTCTCGAGAAACTTAAATTGTAGACAAACTTTTATTTTGTATTTTGTGCATATTGTATAGTTTTATATCATGAAGATTCATGAGTTCTTAGATTGTCCCCCCTGTCTTATAATTTCCCCGGATAGCAGGGATTTCATGCAAATTGTTTTCTTTATGTAACAGGGAATCCAAACGTAAGCTTCTGTTACGAAAAAAACAGTCAGGCTCCAGAGCGTGTTTGAAAAAGGCTTTCTGCAAGATGTGCGTCACAATTTGTGGGAGATTTCGCCCGGATGAGGGCGCCGTAGCGGGCTACGGCAACCGAATTCGGGTGAAATATACCGCAAAGTGGGGCGTGCAGATTGCGGGAATGATTTTTCAAACAGGCTCTATAGCCTGACTGTCTTCTCTTCAAATTCTTTTGAACGATCTGTTCATATTTTCACAGAATCTCTTTTTACAAGGTACACCGGACTTTTTATATTAAACTCTTTTAACTGCTCCCCGGCAACCATCCGAAGCAGGCGGCTGAACGCCAAATGTGCCTTCTGACCTACATCCTGATGAACTGTTGTAAGTCTTGGACGGACCATTCTGGCATAGATACTGTCGTCGAAGCCGGTAACAGATACCTGTTCCGGAACCTTAATTCCATGATCTGACAAAAAGTTCATAGCCTCAATTGCGGCATAATCTGAGGAAAATGCCACTGCTTTTACCTGCAGAAAACGCGGAAGAAGTTCTTTATATTTCTGGATACGGCGGTTTCTTTCCCCCGGGATCACGATCAGACGAGTGCGGCTGCAGAATTTTCCTTCTTTTTCCATAGCCTGCTTAAAGCCCATCCAACGGCTGTAATCACTGTCAATATCTGTTTCTGCAAGAAACAAAGCTTTGTCAAAACCGCAGGAACAGAGGTAACTTCCAATCTGATAGCCGCCTGAATAATCATCCACTCCCACATTCTGGAAAAAATATTCTCCTGCGGGATAGGCATCTATGAGAACCATTTTCTTATTCAGCTTTCTGGACAATTTCCGATATTTTTCATCATTATATCCCAGAATGATCAGTCCTTCTACATTCCATCTGGAAGCAATATCCACCACGTTCTGGATATTCTCCCCTCCGATCAGCATGACATAGTATCCTTTCATTTCAGCTTCCATCTGAATGGTTCCTACCAGTTCTCCTACAAAGGAGTCCTGCAGGGAGTACATTCCATGAGCCTGGGCAAAACCAAGTACCACGCCTATGATCCTGGAACCATGTCCGGACAGCATAACGGAACCCATATGCGGAACATAATTCTGTTCTTTCAGGATTGCCGTTATTTTATCAATGGTTTCCTGGGAAACTCTTTTCGTATTGCCATTTATTACATTTGATACGGTAGTCCTGCTCACTCCCGCCATATCCGCAATATCCTGAAGCCGGATCATCTGATTTTCCTGCTCATATCATGCCATTCTTCCCCGCCCCAAGCGGAACCGGAAATTCCGTTGTCGGTGTAGTCCATTTTTTTGTACATCTCTACTTTGTTATCCAGACAGGTCAGGTACAGGCATTCGCGTCCTCTTTTTTGCTCTCTTTCCACATATTGTGTCATGATTTCACGGGCAAGCCCCTGGTGGCGATACTCCGGAAGAACATCAAGCCCAAGGAGCATAACGTTCTTTCCTTCCGGGTTGTGAAGAGTACTATCCGTAAAAAATTCATCACGAAAAACTGCTTCGTCTGTTGCCACCCCATTGAGAAAGCCGGCAACTTTACCTGTTTCTTTATCCACTGCAACCATAAATGTCTCGGGTGCATTTGCCACTCGTTCTCTCATACTCTTGGCAGAGCAGGCCTCATTTGGCGGAAAACAGATCTGCTCGATCTGAATCACCTGATCTAACTCCTCTGGAAGAATGTCTCTGAATTCGTATTTGGTTTTCATTTTTTCCTCATCCTTTTATATTTCATGCGCTCTCTCCACTTTAATAGTGAAAAGACCGTAAACTCCTTTTTATTATACCTCTGCGTCTTTTTTCCGTCAATGTAATAACGGCAAACGGCATACCTTGAAATATCCCTTGAAGTGTCCCGGAGGACTTCATCGCCGTACTTATCAATCATCCGTACCAGAAAATCAATGCACCGCTCAAATTCAATATTCTGTTGCATAAGCTCCTCCCGTTATTTTTTTGATCTGAGCTTATTTTACAGAACCTGCCGGAAAACCACATTGAATAGAAATTGATTGTAAATTGACACAATCACTTTAAAAATATCCGCATTTTCTTAAATTGAATATACGTTCGTGTTATGATAGATATACTCAATCTTAACTACGAAAGGGGAATTTCTATTGAATCAATGCGATTTTTCTTCTATTAGCACTTGTTTAAAAAACCATATCAGCGAAAGTAATCAAATGAGTCAGCCTGATTTTTTATACGAATTATTTGAAGATTTTATGGATGATCCGGCAAATCAGGATTTTTCAATGGACAACGGTCTGGTTTGCCGCTGGATGACTGGTCAGACTAAAATCAGTCCTAAAATATCCGCTTACTATTCCAAGCCATCCAACCAGAGAAAATTAGTCCATATGTTTAATGCATGGAATGGAAGTAGATTATTACAAAAAGCTATTTCAAACAATAGGAAATATCTTAGATCTGATTGAAAAAGATGTGCGATACCCAAAGTGGCTTGCAACGGTTAGAAGATTTGCCGGAGCACCGCCGGGATTCTGTTCGAACAATTTTCTCCCATCCTGACTGTGTCCTGCTTCCGTAAAATCAATCAGCAATTCTCCCAATGCCACGATATCAACTTTTTCTTCCATTTTTCAGTTCTTCCACAATCTCGTTATAACGTTTTTTATTTAACCGGTAGAAAAATAATACAACCGCAGTCACAATCCACAGTGCACCTGGAATCGTCGTAAATGCATGTTTCATAATTGAAAGTACAATTGCATTTTGTGTCTGATTTGCAATATAACCATATTTTCCAAGTAATCCTGCTAAAAGTGCTGTTCCAACTGCCATTCCGACTTTATTTCCAAGTGAAATAAATGCATACTGAAAACCATCATTTCTAAGTCCGGTTTTCCACTCCCCATATTCCACACAGTCTGGAATAATTGCATAGATTGCGGTATTAAATCCAGAGAAAAAAAACTGTGTGAGACCAGATAATGCATAAAAAATAGCCGGTGATTCTTTGGCATTGAAGAAAAACATAGTCAACATGAAAATTCCTGTAAATAAAGCAAAGAAAGATGCTGTTCTTCCTTTGTTATTTAACTTGCGGAATAATGGTTGAAAACAGGCTGCCCCGATGATAGAAGGAATAATGATGCACATCGAATAAGTTGTGTAGTAGGAGGCATTCCCTTCCACATATGTAAAGTAATACAGAATATCTGCGTTTCTACCATACAGTGTAAATCCAAATAATATCTGTCCTGCCAATGCAAGAAGATATGGTCTGTTCTGCATGACTGCTTTCAATTGTATCTTTACAGAAATTTTTTCTTTTTCCGGAGTAAGCACTGCCTCTTTCGTCTTCGCAAAGCAGAAGAAATGACAGGCTGTAAAAATACATCCATATATGACCGCAACCGTCAGATATCCTGTCTTTGCACTATGACTGCCGAATTTGCTGAGCAGTGGAACTGTGATAATATTTATCACACCAATTGCAATCATCGCTGCAACCGAACGGGATGTATTTATTTTTGCACGTTCATCAATATCCTGTGTCATAGCACCACACAAGGTTCCATATGGAATATTCACACAGGTATACCCCAAAACCAGCAGACAATATGTAATTACCATATAAATGATCTTTCCATTCTGCGGCCAGTCGGGTCTTGCCCAGAATGTCATAACAAGAAGAATCGCTGTGATTGGTGCCGCTACTAACAGCCATGGACGGTACCGTCCCCATCTCGATTTTGTTTTATCTGTAAGTCCCCCGACGATTGGATCATTGATTGCATCCCAGAATCTTGAAAAAAGCATAAGTGCTGACACAGCCGCCATACTGATTCCGAACACGTCTGTATAAAATATCATCAGAAAATTACTGACGAACATCCAGCTGAAATTACATCCAACATCACCAAACCCATATGCAATCTTACTGATCAGCGGTACTTTTCCATTTTTGTTTTCGCTTCCCATATGTCTCTCCTATTTTTATCAGAGTTTCTGACAGAACTCTATTCTTTCCTCATTTGGTCCCTTAATCATAAAATACTTCACACCATTTTCCCAAAATGGTAGTTCTTCGATTCCGTCTGTAATAATTGTGTATTTTTCATTGCAGATTTTCTGATACATACTTTCAATGTCTTCCACATCAAGTGCAACATGTTGGTATGCACCGTCTGACATTGCCGCCTGCCCATTTTCAAAAGTCTCTATACAGTAATTTTTTATCTGTAAAAATGCCACTTTTTCCCCTGCTTTTTCATTATAAGACTGCATAATCACTTCAAATCCAAGACTCTTATAAAACTCAACTGTTTTCTGTAAATCGTTTGTCGGAAGCCCGACATGGGCAACTCCGACAATTCCATATTTATTTTCCATACGAACTCCTTACTTTTCACTGACGTTGATAATTACTTTCATCGTTGTCTCGCGGTTATCATCAATATACTGGTATGCTTTCAGATAATCTTTAAAAGCAAATGTCTTTGAGATGAGCGGTTTCAAATGAACTTTGCCCTCATTTACCAATCTGATTCCATCTATATAATCATCATGGCGGTACATCATCGTGCTCTTAATGTCAAGTTCGTGGTCATTTGCCACTGCAAGATCTACTTCTGCCATTCCTGCAAAAACAGCCACCAGTACAATCGTGCTTCCTTTTCTTGCATATTTAATTGCCTGTCCCATTGTGATATTGTTTCCGGCACAGTCGTAGATCACATCCGCCTTGTCCGGTCCAAATGCTTCGAGCATTGCCGCACTGAAGTCTTTATTTTTGGTATTCACACACACATCAATTCCACATTCTTTTGCCTTTGCCAGTCTAAGATCACTGATATCTGTGATCATCACTTTCGCTGCCCCCATTCCTTTTGCTGCCTGTGCCACGAGATTTCCAATCGGTCCTGCTCCAAGAACTGCAATATTCATGCCAGCCACATCACCTATCTGTTTTACACCATGAACTGCCACAGCAAGAGGTTCAATCATAGCGCCTTCTTCATAGGACATATCTTCTGGAATAGGTGTTACTTTAGATGCATCCACTGCAAAATACTCAGATGCTGTTCCTGTCGTCTGAAATCCCATTACTTTTAATTCCTCACAGAGATTATACTTTCCATGACGACATGGATAGCAATGTCCACAATATACCTGAGGCTCTATCGTCACCTTCTGTCCCACATGAAACTCTGTGACATTTTTTCCAAATTCTGTAATCTCACCGGAAACCTCATGTCCTTGTGTTACCGGATATTTTGTAAACGGATGTTTTCCATGATAAACATGAATATCTGATCCACAAACACCAATATTCATAATCTTTACCAAAACCTGATTTTCCTTTACCTCCGGAACCGGAACCTCTCTGAAAATAATTTCTCCTGGATTTGTCATTACCTGTTGTAACATAATTGTTTCCTCCTTTTTCATGTCGTTTTATTTTATGTTTTATAAAATGTTTTATTAAAGTAATTACATTATTACAATGTAAACACAATTTGTCAATATGTTTTTTCATATTTTTATACATTTCATAATTTTAAAATACATTTTTTGTATATTTTTCACAATTAAATCGAGTAGGAGGCGGTGACTAACCGCCGTCCTCTCACACTACCGTGCGTACCGTTCGGTACACGGCGGTTTCAATAGTTGACGTGCACAGACTGATAGGCTGTGGCTAAATCATAGAAGCCACTGTTTATCAGTCTTTCTTTTGTCATGGCTTTCTTAACTGTCGTCAGATTAGCACAATACCAGTGTCCCCTTCGACAGTTTGCCGCCATGTTCGCATAATATTCAGGGATTCCCATTTTTATCAGATTTCTCTTCTTTGTTCTGGGCAATTTCCATTGTTTCCATATACACATACGTATTCTGTGATAGAGCCATCCGTTGACGTCATCTATGTTGTTCTTCATACTTGCAATTCCGTAATAGTTAAGCCATCCCCTCGCATACACCTTGATTTTCCCAAGGCTTGGCTTGATTGACTGACATCGCTTACGGGAAGATAACTCCTTCAGTCTAGACTTAAACTTCTTCCATGACTTCGTATGAACTCGGACATAAATGCCTTTTCCGTTCCTTCCCAATGCAAAGCCAAGGAATTTAAAATTTCGGATTGCAAACACGCTGACAGTACTGCTCTTTTCTCGGTTGACTGTAAGTTTCATCCTCTCCTCAAGATATTTTGTACTGCTTTTCAAGAGTCTCTCTGATGCTCGCTTGCTCTTTGCAAGAAGCACGATGTCATCTGCATATCTTATGCATGGAACACCTCTTTTCAAGAATTCTTGGTCGAACTCATTGAGGTAGACATTTGCCAGCAACGGTGATAGATTTCCACCTTGTGGCGAGCCTTCCTCTGTGTCAATGACTACTCCGTTTTCCATTACACCGCTCTTCAGATAGCGCTTTATCAGCTGTACTACACGTTCATCTTTTACATTCTTTCGGAGAAGATTGATGAGAATTTCGTGATTAAGAGTATCGAAGTACTTTGACAAGTCAAGGACTACAGCAAATGTATAGCCTTGTTCGGCATACTCCTTAACCTTAAGTATTGCGTCTTTTGCACTTCTGTTCGGACGATAGCCATAGCTACCCTCTGCAAACAGCGGTTCATAGATTGGCACTAACTGTTGGGTTATTGCCTGTTGAAGTGTACGGTCTACCACTGTTGGTATGCCAAGCTTTCGCACACCACCATCTGGTTTGGGAATCTCAACTCGTCTTACTGGAGACGGAGTATACTTTCCACGATAAATGCGGTCGGTTATCTCTTGTTGATGTTCCTTTAGATATGGAAGAGCCTCCTCAATGGTCATGCCATCAATTCCTGGCGCTCCCTTGTTTGCCTTGACTCTCTTATACGCTCTGTTAAAGTTGTCTTTATACAGTATCGCTTCCAAAAGTCTCGGCTGTGCACTGTCTCTTTCTTTCCATATCCGATTGAATGACCTAGACGCTTTTGCATACCCTTCGTGTTCCGCACTATCTCTCTGCGAACAGCCATTGTTTTCAATGTTTTCTGCCATAGACGGTCATTCCTCCTTTCTCGGTCATACTTAAGACTCCTACTGATTCGGTTCTTCACCTCTCGGCTACTATGACCTCTGCTGACTTCTGTGCGTTCAGCATTGCTTTATGCAATGGTTACCTCTTTCAAGGCGTACCGCACAGACCTCCCTGGGTACCACACGTTTCTTCCTCTCCATCCATCTGCCTCATTTATCACGTAGGATTCCGTGTAGTTATTGGGCTTTGACTTGGGTGGCAGTCTTACCCTCATGCATAACCTTATATGAGATTTCTGTTCGTCAGACCAGAGATTTGCCCGTGGTTAGTCTGTTCCCACATCCGGCTTCCTTCAGATTCCACCTCACGATGGACACCCTTGCCTTCGGCTATATCCTTCCCACTACCGGGCGGATTCGGGACTTTAACCCGTTAGAAACGTGCGCCGCCAGGCACACCACGCAAAAAAACGGAAAGGAAACCGTAGTTACTGTTTTCTTTCCGTTTTTTACTATAATTTCTTTTTTTAATTTTACACAACTTCTCGTTTTTCACACATATAAAGCGGACATCCGCATTCGCTTTGCAACCTGTCAGTGGGAGCTGTACCGTACGGAATTTTCAGTTCAGAAAATTCCTACCTGTGAACAGTTACTACAATTCTACCATATGTTTTGTGAAAAAGTATTTCGCGGCTCCAACAGCTGACGCTTCTTTCTTATACGAACAATTTTTCAAGTATGAAACATCGTGCTCAAAGCCATTATATGCCATCACTTTTTCTCCCAGTGGTATCATATAATCTGACAATACACCTCCCACATCACCTCCTAGTATGATATCCATATCATATGCCATCCGCAGATTTGATATCAAAACAGCAAGATGATCCAGATACTCATTCCATTTCTGCAAAATTTTTTCATTACCACTTTCAATTTTTTCCATAAATGCATCCAGTGACTGCCTGTTATCTTTTGTCAGTACACTTGCAGCACAATATGCATCTGCACATCCTGATTTACCACAATAACACTTTCTTCCACCGGGAACGAGTATCATGTGACCAAACTCCCCTGCTTTCTGGTTCTGCCCTCGAAACAGCTTTCCATCTATGCAGAATGCACCTCCTAATGTGTGGTTCAAAGACAGATATATCGCATTTGGATACTTTTGCTTTTTTTCTGCAAGCATTGCAGCATTAGCATCGTTTTCAAAATATGCTGGAATTTCCAGAGCCTGCTCTAAAAAGCGCAGACTATAATTCTCTATACCTAAAGCATGGGATTTTAAAACAATCCGTTCTTTCTGATCAATAATTCCTGGAATCGCCACTCCAATCCCAAGTAGCGTGTCCTTCGCTACTTCGCCTTCCAGAAAAGTTTTGACCTTTTGTGCCACCTCTGTACAATAAGATAATTCAGCCGTAAATTTTAAACGGATGCGATCTTTTTTTATAATCTCATCTCCAAGATTTACTAATACCATTTCTATATGATTCGCTGTAATCAAAATTCCCATTGCATGACAGTATGACTTATTAATCCCTATACTTTTTGCCTTCCTTCCACCGGTTGAAGCATATTCCCCAGTTTCTTCCAACACCCTTTTTTCTAACAAGTCATTCACATTTGCTAACACAGTCGGCATACTCAAGTTTAACTCTTTTGCGATTTCTGCCTTGGATGTAACATGATTGTTTAGAACATAATTAATTATTTTTTTTCTTGTTATATTTTTTTTATCTTTATTTTCCGTTTTCTTACCCTCTTTTATTAAATATATTATAAAAGAATTATATGCTTTTTTATTCTTCTTGTAAAGTAATGTTCTATAATAAAAATTTGCTGCATTCAGAAATAGTTACTGTTCCCTCCGATTTTCGTATGCTTATCTCACAGCAAAGCAGTACCACACCGGTACAGCCTGCTGAATCAATCAATACGAAAACGGAGGTATTTTTTATGCGAGAACTCAGAAACACAAAAATCATCGCTGTAGATCATGGCTATGGCAATATGAAAACAGCAAACACCGTCACGCCAACCGGAATCAAAGCCTATGAAACAGAACCACTCTTCTGCATCATTCCATATTTCCCATGAAGAATGTTGTAACTTAGTACTATCCACAACGATAACAGGTAATTTAATTATTCGTATTTTTTCCCAATAATGTAAATCGAAACTACCATACCACCTAATATCATAATTAAGAAAATTTTATTCAAAATATCCCATAAAGCTATATTGAAACAATTGATTATTATAATACCTGCAAGAGGATATAGAACAACCGTTGCAAGTGTCCATATTTTTAAAGTTGTGCAGATGTATATCCAATTTCCATTGTTAAAAGATAAACCAACTAGATGTATTCTAAAAATTCCTTGTGAAACATAATTTATCTTATTGGCATCATAATATGTTGGTAATATGTCTTTTGCAAAGAAACAAAACCATGCACCAAATAAAAGCATTCCCCCTGTAACCAGCAATATATCCCCTTTCATCTCAGCTAACGAACTTTCAGATACAACTAACATAATAATTTCTGTAATAGATATAAAAAAACATAACAAATATGCTAATATCCAGTTTTTTCTATGCTGGTGAATAGAATCCCTAACAGCCATATCGAGAGAGCCTACCACCAATTCCTCGATTTCTTTTTTTTCAATATTTTTCTGTGTATCTATTTTTTCTCCACGTAACAATTCTGTAACGGTAACATCTAATATATCAGCTATTGGTATGAGTAATACGACATTGGGCATACTAAGACCACGTTCCCATTTGCTAACTGTTTTATCTGATACATATAATTTTTCAGCCAAATCCTTTTGAGTTAAATTCTTTTCCTTTCTTAATTCGGTTACAAATAAACCGAATTTTTCATTACTAATCTGATACATATATCCGTCGAGTAGACTTTGTCTCGACTTTTCACATCCTTTCATCATATATTGTTTTGCGATGAGAGGTTCAAGTCTCAAAAGCCCCTCACAGAACCGCACGTGCCCTATTAAGGCATACGGCTCTTCAATAAGCCATTTACCTAATAAGCACTTTTCAGATATATCTTTGGATACTCCAGTGGATGTATCTTTAGGATATTCATATATTTCTTCCACGTCAGCCAATACGTTTGGTCTCTGCGTCTCTTGCTTTTCCATAACTCCTGTCTCGCATATTTGTAATACTTTTGCAAACCTATGTAGTTCCCATAGATTCCATAGTATCTGTAATGCCCCGTCAGTTTCACATTCAACGCTTCTATGGTATCGGCTATGCTTTCGTGCATATGCTCCCATAACCATTTCTTGACTGCTTCTCTTTTCATTTTCAGCTTCTTCCTGCTTGTTCTATGCAGTACACAGTACTTGCCCCAGTGACTTGTCGCATTGTAGTGTGTAAAGCCGAGAAAGTCAAAGGATTCCTTTGTTCCCTTGTATCTGCCAAATGGTAGAATTCTGCTTTTATCCTCTGCTATTTCAAGACCGAATTTACGCAGTCTTTCTATCAGAAGCTGATGAAACCTTTGTGCTTCATTCTCGTATTGGAACAGACATACAAAATCATCTGCATAGCGTACCATGTACATTTCTCCCTTAAACTCATACTTTTTCACATAATCAAACCATGTATCTAAGGTATAGTGCAGATACACATTTGCCAGCACTGGCGAAATCAGACCGCCCTGTACTGTTCCAGCTTCTGTATCCAGTCGCTTACCATCCTCCATAACTCCCCCTATCAGAAATCTCTTGATATATCTGATGAAGTTCTTATCTGCTATGTCATGCTCAAGAAATTTTATCATCCACTCATGGTCTAGGTTATCAAAGAATCCCTTGATGTCTGCATCTAAAATGTAATTGACCTTGTCTGCCATGATGTATTTGTTTACTCTTTGAATGGCATCGTGACAACTTCTGTTTGGACGAAACCCAAATGAAAACTCCTTGAACTTAGGCTCGTAAATCGCTTCCAGTATCTCTTTAAAGACACCTTGAACGACTTTATCCTCAAATGACGGTATGCCGAGTCCTCGCATCTTGCCATTACCTTTTGGGATATAGGCTCTGCGCACGGGATATGGTTTATAGGAAAACTTCTTCATTCTGACAAGCAGACTCTCTATGTTTTTCTCTAAGTTCTCTCCGTATTGCTCCTTGGTTATTCCATCCACTCCTACTGCTTTCCCTTTGGGTTGTTTGTTGTAGGACTCTTTGAGTGTGTCACTGTTGACATATTTCATTAGCGACTGAACTCTGCCATATCTTTCTACGAGACTGGCTATTTCTGCTTTCTCTTTTTCCATAGATTTTATGCCTCCTGTGCTCTCTATGTTTTGATTGCAAAAGCAACTTATTGTCCGTCCCTTCCCTCCAGCGTCATTACTGCTTTCATCAGTACTATGGACGAATCCGACTCCTCGATGGTCTTCGTTCATACTCACCATTGCATTGGTCGATATTCCCTACTGTCTCATGTACAGACCCATCCAGGTCTCCCAGGTATGTCAAATATAACGATATCAGGTATGCCATGCTCTAGGACTCCGGTGTGTTTTCATAGTCTCGCTTTAACGACTAATCCTTGTTGGTGACCCAAGGAGGTAGCAGACCACCCCACACAATTGATATTTCTAACGAAGCTCAATCACTTCACGCTTACGCATTACGGCGTTCCTGTTCCCTGTCCTACGCTTAAACACCATTGTTTGCCTTTGGCGTTCCAAGGACTCGGTACTGGCGACTTGCTAAGTCTTACCAGACTGGATTCCCACCAGTTATATATTTGGCACCGAACTGGCGCACACCTCCTGCACACATATTATAATGAGAGTGTGCATAAATCAATCGACCAGCAGTAGAATTGCAGAATATTAGCACATAATTCATCAAATAATCTCCCCATTATGATTATTTCTATAAAGTTATATTCGAATATTTTTTAAGCCATACTATGGAATAATTAAATCGGCAACTTATAACTATGACGGAAAAAACCAGCCTTCCGAAACTTAGAAAAGATCACTTTCTATAGAATTGTAATTTGCTTCTTTGGCCCCTTATAAACACAAAAGCTGAACAAACAGGATTTTTCGTCCTACTTGTTCAGCTCTTTGTTTACCTGTAAATCAGTTCTTTTAACACAATCTCTTCTGCTGCATTCCGGATATTATTTACAGCTCCAACCCACACCATCTGATCACGAGCTTTCAATTCTTCCGTAACGCCTTGCTTCTCCATCATCTGACGCACCAGAATATCCATCCTCTCCTGTGCTTCATCGTCCACAGCATTCAGATGTTCTGTTAATCTGTCTTCCAACATATACAGAGAATACATTGCCGGACGATGCTCTTTCAGATACATTTTCCGAATCATTCCATATTTCCCATAATGCGGTTCTTCATCTGTACTGACAAGATTCGGATAGTAAATTCCGTCTGCTCCCAGTGTGTAGGTTCCACCTATTTTTTCAAATGTGCTTTTCATGTGTTATTCCTCCTTGAAATCAGCGATATTCTTAGATCATCGCAAAATATTTCAGGACAGCCTTGATAGCATACAAAATGGAAGTTATCTATTTCTCCTCTTCGTTAAGACCTAGTTCATTACATATTACTTGCTATCCCTGATACCTTATTCTTTCTACCAGCGTTTCCTTTTTCAGATTACTGCTTAAAACGAGGGAAAGCACAATCTGCAAAAGACTGACCAGCAAAATCATAGCAAGAATTGGTGTAATTGGAACATGATAGACATTCATTCCAAATATTCCATTATGCTTTGCATAGGCAAAGAGCGCATAGCCAAGTGGCAGACCAACGATAAGTGCTACACATATGGTGCCAACCGTAAAAATCAGTCCCTGTAACTGCAGGCATAAATTTAATTGTTTATTTGTCATACCCACAGCCTGTAATACACCATATTCCTGCTTCTTCGTGGTGATATTGATGATCATGGTGTTTGCCAGATTCATAAACCCAATGAGACCGACAATTGCCATGAACAGATAGCAGCCAAGCTTCATCATACGGCTTGCGTATTCTGCGGTTTGCAATTCTGCGTGATAGGTGTTCAGCTTGATATGAGAAGTATCGGAGAGCAGGTCATTCAGGCTTTGCTCTACAGATGCCACATCTTTTTTAGCACAATCCACCCACAGGTATCCATAAGATGTCCCTTTCGGATTTACAGAGCGGTATACTTCTTCCGGAATGACCAGATAAGTGTCCGCGCTTACAAAGGAGCCTGCGATTTTTCCATGATAGGTATAGGTTCCGCTTCCGTTATCAAAGTTGAATGTAATCGGTGCACCCGCAGAATACCCGTCAGCTTCCATCCACATGGACCAGCCAAAGAAAACATCCCCGTTTTTGACAGCCTGTGCATAGTCCATGGAACCGATATCGCCATCCCCGCGCATCATTTCAAAATCCTCTTGATTTACGATTGCAACCGGAAATTTTGTTCCGTTCAGATCTGCAGAGACGATTTCTCTCGTCAGTACATCCGTTACACCGGGGATGGATTTGATTTCTTTAATCAATGAATCATTCAGTGGGTTGTTCTGTAGGATTGTGTCCAGATTATTCTCCGAATAGGCTTCATCATAATTCTGGGAATAATCCAGCTGCAACTCAAATTGTCCATGGTTGATTGCAATCCGCGCCTCGTACTCCGGGTCAATATTCCCAACATAATTAGAGATAATTACAAACAATACACAGGAAAGCCCCATGGTAAGAATCGTAGCAATGGTTCTTTTCGGATTGCCTGTCACATTTGCCATTGCCATGGAGAAAACGGTGACATCTTTTCTGCCTTTTCGTCTGCCCTGTTTTTGCGTTTTGGAGCCGTCAAGATACCGTGTCGCTTCGATTGGTGAAATCCGGGAAACAATTTTCATGGGTTTGCGCAGAGCCAAAACGACCGTAAGAAACGATACAAAAATGCAGATGAGCATAATTGTTAGTGAAAACAGAGGCACCTGATGGTTCTTGATTCCGGACGATACCAGATTTCCCTGCTCCACCAGCCAGTTGAAACTGACTTTTGCAATCAGGAAACCAAACAGCAGCCCCAGCGGTATCGAAAGAACCGCCAGAAGAATGCCCTCACGAAAGATCAACTGCTTCATCTGCTTTCTGGTTGCACCCAGCGCCTTGATTTTTCCGTACTCCTGAACCTTCTGGGCGATCCCGACCTGGAAGATATTATAAATGACCACAACGGAAAACAGCACGATTCCGAGGATCAGGGTTCCACAAACCACAATCATTTCATAGCTCGGCTGCAATACCCACTGCAGGTAGAGGTCATTGATGATCACGTTTTTCTGGTCAATGCCGCAGGAATCCGCGATTTCTTTTATAACAGGCGCAACATTATTCATAGATACATTTGCAGAATCGCTCAAGGTAAAATAGATATTATATTGCCTGTCACCCTCCGCAACACGCTCATTATAAAAATCCTGCGAACCGAATACAACATAGGAAGCCTCGATGGTATATTCATCCCGGTCATATAAAATCCCACTGACAGTAAATTCCACCGGTGCGTATTCCGACTGCATGCCGGAACGGTACTCCAATGTTACGATGTCTCCGACCTTTACATCATGGTATCCCACTGCATCAAAGAAAGCGCGTCCTGCGGCAATTTCCTGCGCCTTTTCCGGATAGGTACCTTCCTTCAACACATATTCCTGATTATAGGGAAGCATTTTCCTGACCGTTTCATCCGCACTGACAAAGCCGCCATTTTCATTTCCTTTCAGGATGCCCTCCGTACACATGATGCCGATATCAGATATCTCAGCTCTGCGTTCCACTTCTTTTAATTGCGTACCATCTGCGGCGATAAACAGGCCATAATTTCTTCCATATGAGCTTGCCGCCTGACTTTTCTGCAAACGGATCATTCCATTTCCCACAGTACTGATAATCACAAGCAGCATCGTAGTCAGACATATGGACATCATAATCAGTATACTTCTTGTCTTGTTCTTTTTGTCATTGCTATATGCAATCCTGCTTATTGTCTTCATCTGAAATCCACCACCTGTCCGTCCTCAATCACCAGAATACGGTCAGCGACCTGTGCAATTTCGTCATCATGGGTAATCATTACGATTGTCTGTCCATATTTTTTTGCTGTCATCTTAAGCAGAGCGATTACCTCATCACTGGTCTTGGAATCAAGATTTCCTGTCGGCTCATCTGCAAATATAATTTCCGGACGATTCACCAGTGCTCTTGCAATTGCTACTCTCTGCTGCTGTCCTCCGGATAACTGATTTGGCAGATTGTAAATTCTCTTTTCAATCCCCAGAGTTGCAATAATATCATTTACATACGCTTCATCCACTTTTCTTCCATCCAGCCCCAGTGGCAGTACAATATTTTCCCAGACATTAACAGATGAAACCAGATTAAATGCCTGAAAAACAAATCCGATTTTTCTTCTGCGGAAAACAGCAAGGGCATCTTCCTTCATCCTGTATAAATCTTTCCCTGCTAAAGTAACACTGCCTTTTGTCGGGGTGTCTAGCCCTCCAAGCATATGAAGTAATGTACTTTTACCGGAACCTGACTTTCCAACAATTGCGACAAATTCTCCCTGCTCAATCTGAATGTCCACCTGATTGACCGCTTTGACCTGATTCTCACCTGCGCCATAAAACTTACAAAGCTGCTTGGTTTCTAATATCACACTCATGTGTTGCCTCCTTTTCAATTCTGTAAAGCGTACCTTTTCAGCACGCTTTCTTTGCCTGTTTATATATTTGGTCATTTTTCAACCTACATCCAAATTGTATCAGGATAATCTTTCATTTCACTTTCAAAAAACGAGCAGAAATCTTACAGAATTGTAAGATTTCTGCCCACTTAAAATTTAACCAACATATGGTAATTGAATCACAATCGTGCTTCCTTTTTTCTTTTTGCCGGAGGTTACCGTGATCGTACCTGCGTGTTTTTCGATAATTTCTCTCGATAGAAAAAGTCCGATTCCTGTACCACTCTTTTCCATAACCTTCCTGGAACTTCCTCTGTAAAATCGTTGAAAAATTTTGTGATACTCATTCTGCGGAATACCAATTCCCTGATCCTCAATTTCCATTCTTACAAGATCGTTTCTTTTTTGTAACCGGATAAATATTTTTGAACCATCCGGGCTGTACTTGATTGCATTATCCAAAACGTTGATCACAGCTTCACCAAGCCATCTTTTATCCTGCATAACCATGCATGTTTCCAGCTCTTTTGCATAGTCAAAAACGAATTCAATTTCTTTCTCATCCGCTTTAGGATAAGTGCGGTTCACAGCAGATATGACAGTATCCATAAGCGGAAGTTTTTTCTTATTAATCTGAATCAGTCCAGTTTCCATCTTGGATATTTCAAGAAGCGACTGCAATAATGTCTCCAGTCCATCCAGAGCACTCCGACAACGGATACGAAACTCCTCCTGTTCTGTGGCACTTAAGTCATTCTGCATCAGCACACTAAAACATGTATCCAAAGCTGCAACCGGTGTCTTTAACTGGTGAGAAATATCAGAAACCATTTCTTTCGTGTTCTCCTTTTCTGCCCTTGCTTCTTCCTTTATCAACTGAATATGATGTCCGATTGCTTCAAGCTGGTCATTCAATTTTTCCAGTTCTGCATGATTTTCCGTTTTCAGTAAATCATCAAATTTATTTTCACGGAATCTGATCAGAATTTCTTCCAACTGGTCTAAAATTTTCTGATGATACGCATCTTCTTTTTTCTTCCAATAAAATAAAAAAGTCAAAAGAAGCACGCATATCACAGTGCTTACAGCACCGGTCACCATAACCTGATGTCGGAATTGCGAATAAAATGCATTCCCTTTATTCCCCCAGTATCCATATTGCTCCAATAATCGCCTTCCCTGTTCGTTAGTTTCAATATCCTTATCCTTAAGCAATTCCGAAACAGCATCCAGCCCGGAAAATTCTTCCTTTGCAGCAATCTCTGTCATAAGATTCATTTTATATTTATAATCTTCATAAAACACATACGTGGTAAAGCAATTTAATATTGCAAACAATAATATGACAGGTAATACCAAGGAGAGCACTACTGTAATCTTCTTGCAATATCTCTTTGTCACTGCCTTACCTCCTGATTCCATATATACCCAAGACCTCTGATATTCTTTATATAGACCGGTGCAGCCGGATTGTCTTCGATTTTCTCACGGAGTCTTCTGATATTGACAGCAATTGTATTTTCATCCACAAAATCCCCTTCCAGATCAAACACATTTTCCAATATTTGTGTTTTTGAAAGAATCTGTTTCGGATTCTGAAGAAAAAAAGTCAGCATTTTCAACTCCGTTTTTGTCAGACTGATTTCACGACTCTTTATCAGGACTTTCATTTCTCCTGCGATAAATACGATATCTCCCGAAATCATCTTTCCAGCTTCCGTTTTCTCCTGTCTGCGACGGAAATATGCTTCTATTTTCAAAAGAAGTACCGAAAGACTAAACGGCTTTGTAATATAATCATCTGCCCCTGCTTCATATCCCATGACCTGATCCATCTCCTGATCTAGTGCTGTAAGACAAATAATGTATGTATTATAATTGCATCTCATCCACCTTACAAATTCCAGTCCATTCCCATCCGGAAGATTCACATCACAAATGGTAACATCCACATTATTATCACTTGCAATTCTTTTCGCTTTTTTCACTGATTCTGCTGAAAAAACCTCATATCCGGATTTTTTCAGTGAGAATGTAATTCCACGATTTAAATTTTCATCATCTTCAACACGAGTATACCTGGCATAGCATCTGCACCTCTCTTTATTAACTATTCATCTTAAAATGCTTCAATGCCTCCACAATTGCACTCTCTTTATCTTCTGGACACTGCGGTTGCCTGCTATCTTCATTTTTAGGTAAATTATAATTCTTTCCAACCTCAATTCCGCATTTTCTCTTTACCTGTGAGATATACAGATTGGAAACCTTCATGCCGGCATTATGTTCAGCCACATATTTCTTTATCTCATCATATGTAGCCTTAGTCTCTGCAGATGTTATATCATATCATCAAGTTCAATCGTGACATTAATCTAATCATCCGGCTTTTGTTTCAGTTGGGACAAAAGAACAACCGTCTCCACCGACACCGTATTCGGGAACATATCAACCGGGCAGACTTTCTTCAATTCGTAACCTCTTTCACAAAGATACTTCAAATCCCGTGCCAGAGTTGCGCTGTCGCAGCTTACGTAAACTACCCGGTCGGGCTGCATTTTGATAATGGTAGAAAGCAAGGTCTCGTCGCAGCCTTTTCTCGGCGGGTCTACTACAATCACGTCAGCACGTTCACCAGTGCGTGCAAACTGCTCTGGAAGCACTTCCTCTGCTTTTCCC
This sequence comes from Ruminococcus sp. AM42-11, assembly GCF_003480145.1. Lineage (NCBI taxonomy): Bacteria > Bacillati > Bacillota > Clostridia > Eubacteriales > Oscillospiraceae > Ruminococcus > Ruminococcus sp. AM42-11. The sequence continues at coordinate 76,838 of NZ_QUIO01000021.1, forward strand.
ACAAAAAATTCCGTATTATCAAATCCGTTCAGACATGCATTCTCTTTAGCATTCTCAATGGCTGCAGGAATGATCTCCACGCCCCTTACCATCTTTGCTTTCTGCGCAAGAAACAGGGAAATAGTTCCAATTCCACAGTAAAGATCCCACACAGTCTCATTTCCGGAAAGCTGTGCATATTCCAGTGCTTTTCCATAAAGACGCCCTGTCTGATAAGGATTTACCTGAAAAAAGGACAGCGGCGAAATCTGATAGGAAATCTCTCCGATCTTGTCTGTAATGTATGGCTGTCCCCAGAGCAGCCGCACCTTTTCCCCAAGGATCACATTATTTCTCTTCTTATTCACATTTACCATCACACTGACAGTCTCCGGAATCTGACGAAGGGATTTCACCAGAGCCTCTTCGCCAGGAAGCTTCTCCCCGTTAATGATCAGACAGACCATCATCTCGTCCGTAAAAAAGCCATATCGAATCAGCACATGGCGCACAACCCCCTTGCCAGTATTCTCATCATACGGCTGGATGTGGAACTTCTCCATATGAGCGATCACACGATCCAAAACCTCCTTATTCCGTGTTACCCCAAGAGCACAGTCCCGGTTCTCAATAATACTGTGGGTACGGCCGGCATAAAATCCGGTAATAATTCTGCCGTCTTTTGACTTTCCAACTGGAAACTGCGCTTTATTTCTATAGTGGAAAGGCTGGTCCATTCCCAGGATTTTCTCCATAGGAATATCTATAAAACCGCCAATCCGCTCCAAATGTCCCCTGACTTTGGAAGTCTTAAATTCCAGCTGCTTCTCATAAGAAAGGGCCTGCAGCTGGCAGCCTCCGCATTGTCTTGCGAACTGACACTTCGGCTCCACACGGTCAGGAGATGGGGTGATAATCTCCTCCAATCTTCCGTAACCGTAATTTTTCTTCGCTTTCATGATCTTTGCGCGGACTGTGTCTCCGATTACTGCATCTTTGACAAAAACGGTGAAGCCATCAGCCTTTCCGATACCTTCACCGTCAATTCCGCAATCTTCAATCTTTAACGTAACAATATCATTCTTACGATACTCCATAAAGATTACCATTCTCCTGTCTTTCTTAAGTTAGATTCAAATATTCTGTTAAATCCAAGCCATTCTTTCTTGCTCTTATCTGCTGCAAAAATCTCGGTAAGAGTCTCCATGCGGGCATCTGTATTATCTGCAAGATTCAAAGCAACTGCCTCTACCATAGCAGGTTTCTTAGGGGAACCGTACTCAAGTTCGCCATGATGTGCCAGAATACAATGTACCAGCTGGTTCTCCAGATCCAATGGAAAGTCCGGTATCTCCTTAATCAGATCATGAATCATCTGTGCTCCGATTATAATATGGCCCAGAAGCTGTCCCTCATCTGTATAATCATTCAGTGGAAAAGAAGAAAGTTCTCTTGTCTTTCCTACATCATGAAGAAGTGCTGCTGTGATCAGCATATCTCGCTTGATCACCGGATAAGCAGATGCCATATAATCACAAAGCCTGGCAACACTTAAAGTATGCTCCATCAGCCCGCCTATAAAGCCATGATGTACGGTTTTGGCTGCGGAATGCTCCTCGAAAGATTTTAAAAATTCTTTATCCTCTATAAACAGTTTCTTCAAAAGTGTATTCAGATAGGTATTCTTCACAGTGCCGATCATGGCAACCAGCTGGGTATACATATCATCCGTGCTGTTCTCACTTACTGGAAGATAATCTGCCGGATTGTACTCACCCTCGCCTGCTTTGCGCACACGCTTGATATTCAGCTGCATAGCTCCTGCAAAGCTGGTCACGTCTCCCATGACTTCAATGTAATCCAGTGCGTCAAAATCATCAATTCCAAGAGAATTCGGATCCCAGATCTTTCCATCCATCATTCCAGTCTTATCCTGGAGTATAATATTCTCATAAGGCTTTCCGTTCTTGGTCACAGCCGGCTGCTTCTGCTTACACAGATAAATGCCACTGATCCGGTCGCCTTCATGCAACTCATTTAAAAAACGCATAATTTCCTTCCCTTTCTAAAAAAGACACGTCCGTTTTCCCAGACATTACAATCTTTTGTATCATAACAAATATTTATGAACATTTTATGAATTTCTCCCCACTTTTTCCTTTTCAAGTCCTTGAAAATCATGTACAATAAGGTGTGCAGTAATTATTGTTTACAAATTTGCTATTTAGTGTGTTGAAAGTTGTTCAAGGCGGACGCACTCGGACAATGGTTATTGCTCACTCGCCGGCGCAACGCTCCAGCGAACTAACTGCTAACTGCGACTAAATCGTTCAGGAGAGCCTTCACGATTAAGTCTCCGTAAGCAGTGGATTTCGCCTAC